>JAHQWH010000067.1 GCA_029856105.1 Promethearchaeia archaeon
GGAAGTTTTGGAAGTATAGAGTTTTTCCAATTGTTTTATTGCTCTACTAGTCCCAATATGTCTGAATTAATAGGCTCGATTGCAGCCGTAGGGATTACTTATATAATTAAATTTTTTCTAGATAAGTATATAGTTTTCAAAAAATCAAGCTTAAAAATAAAGGAAACTTCACAGGAGTTTTTTAAGTATTTTGGATTCGCGATCTTAACAACAATATTAAACGTAGGAATTCAATTTATCTTAACCAACCTTTTCAATGCACCTTTAGAAGTTAGTTTTGTAGTCGCTTTATCTATTGGTTATATTACAAAGTTCTTTCTGGACAAAAAATATGTCTTCATTAAAGAATACTAACAAGCATCAAAAACCAATAAGAATTTTTTGATTTCATGTTAAAAATTTATAACAATAACGATTCCTAAAGTTAATGTAATACAGCTTGGTTTAATTCTGATTAACAATTTTCTTTTTAACAAGATTATAATTTTAATTACAACTAGAAAAATTTAATAGAACAAAAATTGTTTATAATATTATGGCAGAGGAACAGAGAGATCATAAAGAAGAAGATGCGTCGATGGTAGACGCGTTAAGTTCACTCGGTTGGATTGAAGAGAAAAATTTGGAAGAGGAAGCTCCCCTTTCCGAAGAAGAAAATCTCACAGAACAATTGAATCTCCTTATAGAACAGAATAAACAACTAAACGAAGAAATCAGTAAGCTTAAAGAAAAAAACGATAGTCTTAAGATTACCGCTGATGCTCTCTCTCAAGAAAAAGAAAAAGCCCTTCAATTGACTAATGAAACTAATTCCACAATAGAAGATGTCCTTCAAATAGTTGTTCAAAAAGATGAAGTTATAAATGAGCTCGAATCAAAAATTCAGTTATTAAGCGAAGCCACAACAAAGGATTCAGAGATAAGCAGTTCAATAGAGAGTAAAGGACAAGAAATTGAAACTCTAAAATCTCAGTTAGGAGATAAAAACCAACAAATTCAAGAATTAAATTTCTCTGGTAAAGAAAAAAACCAAACTATTCAAGATCAAACTAACAAGATCAACGAGTTAAATAATGTTATTAGCGATCAAAATCAGAAAATTCTAAACCTTACTTCAGAATTAGAACAATTAAAATCCGAGGAATCATCGCGTAAAGGATTAGTTGAAAGACTACAAGAAAAAGACAACAAAATTAAAGAAATGATGGAACAACTCCAATATTTAGAAAATGATACGGTTCAAAAATCAAAATTCGAAAAAGTCACGATATTAGTAGAGAAGAAAGACGAAATTATTACTGAAAAAGAAAAAGAAATCTTTAAACTTGAAAGCTTGCAACAATCTTACAATCAATCGATAAAAGATATGCAACAGAAGCTTGAAACTTTCAGTTTAGTAAAAAAAGATGTAGAGAAAAAAGAAGAACGGATTAATAATTTTGTGCTAGAGATTGAAAAATTAACTCAAAAAAATATAACAAATGAAGAATTTATCAATCAAATTCAAGCGAGACTAGAAGAATCCCAAGAAAAATCTGGCAACAGTGTGGGGAAACTTGAATTAGAAATAATAAATTTAAGAAATGTCATTGACGAACAAATAGCCGAAATAAAAGACTTGAGGGAAAATGGAAAAAAATTAAAAGACAAGTTATACGAGACGGAACAGATCGAAGACAGGATTCTAACCGAAATGCAAAAAGTTAAGGACGAAAAACTGAAGCTTGAATCCAAATACGAGGCCAAAGATAGTGAGATAGTTGACTTAAAGAAAAAAATTAAAGTAATGCGTAGAGATATTAAAAAATCTTAAACCTTTTTAAATTCTTATTGTAAAATTAACTTAAAAAAAGATAAAAAAATTAAATTAAATTCGTGCTTATTTCTCACGCCACTCTTGGCCGCACTGACCGCATTTATATTTCTTTCCATATACTCGCGGGTAGTCAAGAATTACGTTGCTTTTATCAACGGTCTCGTGAATCATCATCTTATTTTCAGTGTTACATTTTGGACATTTTCTACGTCCTTCAGGTTTTTCAACGGTTAAAAGAGAATCATCATGTCGTCCAGGAATTCCGGGACTGGCACTAGATGCACTTACTTCCTTAATGTGAGCAATGTCTGCTTTTATATCATTAGGAGTGACATCTCTAACTTCTGATTTGAATTCTGGTTGAATTTCTGCTGCGACTTTATCGGCTTCTGTTTCGGGTTCCAACACTGATTCTGCTCTAAATTGGACGGCGTCCGATTCTTTGTAATCAACCCCTCTACCTAATGCTGTGAGAAATTCGCTATCGTCTCCTTCTTCAAAGATTTTTTCATTTTGGGCACCAGCTCTCTCAGCATCAATATGTCTAGCCCATTGACCCGCTTTAACTTTTTCTTTTACGTTGCACGCACTTCCTTGCCAGATGTAAACTTTATTACCTAAATCAGCAATAAAAGCATCTTCTGAATCTAAAGAATCTTTAGCGAATGGGACCTGAATCATTTTCATAGTGTTAATTCCATCAAATTCTTCAGCCGAAACGCGATATAGAACATTCTTCCACTCTGAGAACCCTGCAAAATCCCCCGTAGACACATCTTTAAGAAGAGTTTTTGCATAATTCTTCTCAACAACCTTCATAGCGCCCATAGTATTGATTGTTTTCATAAAATCAGCAGTTTCTTGATTTTGGTCAATAGTTATTATTTTTGCTGCTCCACCTCGTTGTTGGTCTAAAGTTCGAGCTTGTGCCGCCCCAGCTGTCTTTTCATCTACGCTACATTTACTTCCTATCCACACATAAATTGTTCTATCGTCGTCTACGATGTATGTGTCTCCGATACTAAACACTGGTTTCTTAACTTCTTTTAAATTACCTTGATCTACTAGGTATAAAATCAAATTTTTTTCAACTTTTTTTTAACAAATTTTTATATTAAATATAAACTCAATCTTTTTAATTACTTGCAAAAAATAACTAAGTCAAGTGATATAATATGTAAATCAAACTGAGTTCGATTAATAATCTACGAGTGCAAGCTTAATTCGGTTGACGAATTCAGTAATCTGTGTAAGATCGATAGAACAATATGCAATTCGAATACCGTTAATGTTATCATTTGGTTTTTCTATGGGGATAACACCTACTTTATATTTTTTTAAAAGGTGATCAGCAAAATCGTTTGCGCGAAATTTTTTTGGGTTTAGGTTTACAAAAACAAAGAATCCTCCTGCGTTTGGATCTACTGAAATGTCAGAGTTTTTTATTTTTCTAAGTTCAGCATTAATTTTTTCGTATCTTGCTTTAAGGAGAGCTTTTACTTTATCTCTTTTTTTAATTAAACCATCAGTTCCGACATCCTTAAAGAGATTTATAATTAGACTTTGATAAAAATGATTAGAATTTGAAATTGTAGTTCTAATTAAACCAGATAATTTGTTATTAATCTCTGTCTTCAAAACATCTAGTTCTTCCTCGTTATTTACCCAGTTTGGTTTTAATCCAATTGTAACGAACCCAATGCGTCCACCATACATTAAAAATTCCTTTGTTATACCGTCTATTTTAATCGGGATTATATCCTCTTCTAAATCGTGTAAATCATAAAAAATTGAGCGATTTATTACATTATTAGAATAGGTATATGGCTCGTAAGCATCGTCAACAAGTACAATAATAGGTTTAGAAATGTCTTTTTGAGCTAGCCTTAAAACATTAATAATTTCCTCAAGTTCTTCCTTGTTGGGAATATATCCCGTAGGGTTATTAGGAAAACCTAAAATAAGAATAATTTTTTGTTGGATTTTTGAAACTTCGTAAATAGCGTCTTTTAATCCTTGAACATTAAATTTACTCTTAATAAAAAATTCAAAAGATTTAATTTTTGCACCAAGTAGAGTCTCAATAATGTTATCGTAGTTTCCCCATCTTTTATTTGTAGAAATAATGTAATCTCCTGAATTCAGGAACAAACTACAGCATAAAAATATTCCATTTGTCAAACCAGAAGTTATCACTGGCGTTGAAATATAATTTTCAAGTTTATTTAACCTTTCTTTTTCTACGGTTTTATTAATAAGCGATTTTTCAATGATCCAATTCTTCCAGGTTGTTTTTAGATCTTCAAGCCCAGAGATTTTAGGATATGGTACGATCTCATTAATATTAAACTTGGTATAATTCTTAATATCTTCTAAATAACAAGGAACCCATTCAGAAGTACCTCCTTCAATAAAATCTTTTTCGTAACCGAAAGCCGACCCAAGCGTACCCATTATTTCTGCTTCCTTTTTTGCTCTTCCAGCCCAATAAAAAACGCCTTGAGGTAAATAAATACGTTTTCCTAGCTCTGATAAAGCTTTAAATAGAGGAGTTTTTTTAATAATTTCAAATTCCATGATTATCAAATGTAATTATTCATGGAATATAAGGTTTTAATCTGATTTCACTAGTATTTTATTAAAGAGAATTCTTATAATATATTGGAAAGAATTAAATATTTTAAATAAATTAGAATAATATCTAAAAATGTCTGAAAAAGAAAATATTGAGGAGACCAAACCAATAGAGAACTTACTAGTTAAGGGTTGGAACGATTTTGTTTCTAGCATTACAGATGGGTACAATAAATTCCAAAAAAGTATTGAAGAAAACACTAAAAAAAATACTGAGTCATGGAATCAAAATCAAGAAAAAATTAATAAATTCCTTAAAGATACAAAGGAAAACTGGGATGTTACATTAAAAGACTGGGGCACAGAATTCAAAAACACTCACAAGGATAATAAAGAATTGTGGGATAACAACTTAGGAAAAATTAACGCGTTTTTCAAAAATACTCAAGAAACTTGGGATAATAAAATTAAAGAATGGACTGCTGATTTAGAGAAAAGACAAATCGAGACTAAGGAACAATGGGAAGCGAGAAAACAGAAAATTAACCAAGATGTAAAAAATTGGCAAAAGCAAACGAAAAGAGATTGGGAAAAAGGTCTAAAATCATTCCGAAGAGAGATGATAAAGGGCTCCTTCATGTTCCTCTTATTTATGATACCCATCTTGATTGTTTTCGTCATTATTATGTATTATCTCACTCAATTCTTGCCGGATTAAATTTAATATTGATTTATCTATTAATATGATAGAAATTCTCGTTTTTTCGTTCTTAATAGCGTTAACTGGAGCCCTATCTCCAGGACCCCTTTTGACATTTACTATTTATAGATCGCTTAAGCAAAAAAGGGGTTATTTAGCGGGTATTTATATCATTTTGGGCCACGCTACAATCGAGTTCGTGCTAATCCTTGCTTTACTTGCGGGTTCATCCTTCTTTTTTCAAAATATCGTTTTTCTAATGTTTGTAGGAACTATTGGAGGCTTTTTTTTAGTAGCTTTTGGAGTAGTTGTTATAAGAGATGTATCAAAAACTAATTTTGATGCGAGTTTCACTTTAGAGAAGGACACAGTAAAGGGCTTTAAAGGGAATAGTTTTATTGGAGGAATTGTCGTTAGCTTATCAAACCCATTTTGGACCTTTTGGTGGGCAGTTATCGGTTTAGGTTTTATGGTAAATTTCAACATCTCCTTTGCAAATCCACTTGGCATATTATTGTTTTTTATAGGTCACGAGTTAGGAGATATGATTTGGTACTTGCCTATCTCTACCTTCGTCTATTATGGAGGGAAATCTTTAAATCCTAAAGTCTATAAATATATTTTAGTCGTTTGCGGTGCGTTCATGATTATTTTCGGTTTCTATTTAGCTTTTAATATAATTTTTAATCCGCCGTCAATTTAAATTTGACTTCTTTTAAGCTTAAAGAAATGGCATTAGGCGCTTACAGTATCAGACATATAGAATGTAGAATATCCTAATATCACTCACATATATATAATAAATATCAACACTCTTCTTACAACTAAGAATGTAAATTTCGAAATTTATCGGATTAAGAATAAACATAATTTTGTTTTACGCAATTTCAAGAATCTTGGTATCTCAATTGAAACGAATTTTTGATTATTTAATTTAATCGGATAATAACCGCCACCAGATGAATTATGAACGAAAAACAAATGATTAATTGCCCCGTATGTGGGATTAAGTTTATTCCCAGAACATTTTACCCTGAAGAATCTATTTTTTCTACGCACGATGGAAAAAAAGTATCAGGTTTTAATGGATATATAAGTTCCAGAACAGTAAAACCCCCAGAAGTTATTTTAGGTAAGTGGATAACGTATTGTCCTTCATGTAATTACATTTTAAAATTTGTAAAAGAAATTGTAAGAAAAGAAAAGATAATTTCTAAAAATAAAGAATCAAAAGAAGTTAGAGAAAAATATAACAGTTATTACTTTGGATTCCCTTACGGAGATTATTCACAACACCTAAAAGAAATAACTGGGAAAGTTAAAAGCAAGATCGAGGCCGAGTTAAAAAATTTAAATTTCGAAGTTTGGGAAGATTTATACGCCATTGACGATAATTTTAAATTTCTTGTGCGTTTTTTTGCCAATTTAGAGAATTACTTTTCCCAATCAGGAATGGGAAACGATAAAAACATGTCGAATAAAATACAAAGGCTTAAGCTTCCAAAAGA
>JAHQWH010000068.1 GCA_029856105.1 Promethearchaeia archaeon
TCAATTCTCTTTTTCTCTCTTTCGTGCAAAATTAATTCCTTTTTCATAAGGATATTTAACTCATTTGCTACTAATTCGTCCAATTCGCTAGGGGCAAAAGATAATAACAATTCTGTATCATATAGTTTAGTCAATTTCTTTACTACCTTTTCTCTCTTATGTTCTGGGATTTGGTAGATTGAATCTAAACCCATAAGATGAACGATATTCAACCAATCCAGTTGATAAGCCCAAGCTTCGTTTTCTGACATGTTATTAAAAATTAATTTTTTCAATTAATATAATTTCGGATAAAAGTTAAACATTTATCTTATATTTTTTAACAAAAAACGTAAACATTTAAATCTATGCTTTTTGTTATATTAAATCGAGATTTTGAAACATTAGTGGATATTACAAAAGATTAATTTAATCAAAATTAATTTTAAGTAATTCTATTGAAGGTTAAGAGGCAAAAAATTAAAAAAATTCTTTAAATGATGAAATAATTAATTCGGGCTCGTCGTGCATAACCCAATGTGAAGATTTTTCAGCACGGACAATTTTTAGGTCGACTACATAATCAGGTAGTCCATCTAAGACCGATGATAACACGGCAATATCTTTCATTCCATGGATGACTAATGTGGGGACTGTTATTTTCCCTGTCCAATCGCTAAAACTTACATTAGCCCTGTAATAATTCACTCCCCCCAAAATTGCTCCCGGTTGTGCCCACGCACTTAAATACTGTTTTTTATCGAAAGCAGAAAAATCTTCAAATTTTACAGCGAATTTTAACCACTTAAAATCGTCCTTAAAAAGAAATTTTTCTCCATTTGGTTTAAGAAATTCAAAAATGTAAAAACTAGCTTTTTGTTGTTTTTTATCTGAGCGCAACCTTTCTTGGAATATCTTCATGTGAGGTGCATTTAAAATTGCTAACTTTCGTACTAACTTAGGATATTTTTCGGCAAAAGCCCACGCTACTACGCCGCCCCAATCGTGTCCGGCAAGAAAGGCGCTACCTAAGTTTAAAGTTTCGATTAATCCTTTAATATCCTCAACTAAAAGTTCCATTTTATAATTATCAACACCTTTAGGTTTGTCAGATAAGTTATAGCCGCGCATATCAGGAATAATTAGTTTATAATCCTTTTTTAGACCAAGAATTACATTTTTCCAACCAAACCAAAAATCGGGGAATCCGTGGAGCAAGATTAAAGGCTCACCCTCCCCAATTATAACAGTATGGAGTTTTACACCGTTCGTTTCGACGAATTTCTCTTCGCCAATACTAAATAATTCCATATTATTTGACCAAAATAGTTGCCTATAATAAGTACCTTAATTTCAATTGATTTTCTTTGATTATAAATTAAAGCCTTATATTTAAAATTATAATTTTTATATGTAATTTTGTTTAATTATGAAAATAACGATATTGGAGACTGTCAATTAGTAAATAAGGCTTTAGATAAGTAGTATCAAATGATGAAATAAAAGAAAATATAAATAAAAATTAAAATATAAAGAGAATTTTTAAAAAAATTTTTAATTCTTTATTCAAAATAATTATAGAAGGAATCTTCAAAATCTTTAATACTAGATTTGCTAAGTTCAGCAAATTTATAGCGCCCATGTGGAAGTTTTTTCTCTTTCGAAAAATAACTCTTAAGAGAGCTCTCAAAATCGCTTACACTTAAACTTCTTTCTTCTGCGAATTTAATTTCACCAAAGAATTTCAAGTATTCTGGTGTACTATCACTCATTTTTTTTTTCACATCTTATTCTTTTTAATCAAATACTATTCTATACAAATAAATAAATGATTAGATCATTAATGGATATGTTTATTTTTAAATGTTATGGTTGTATTCCTAAGCGTAAAGTTATGAAAAACTTATTTTCCGAAAGTTTTCCCACTTTTTCGTTTTTGATCTCAGCAAGAAATTAGTAATCAATTAAAGATTTTGATAATCGGTTTTTCTTTTTTCGAACATAAAAATAATTGTATATATCAATTTTAACCTAACCCATAAATGAGATTTTAGTATTTTGCATTAATTGTTTTTTTTTCACCATCTTTATAACAAAACATACCAAAAGACTAAGCTGAAAACATGGTGATAATAGTTTTTAAATAATCATAATTAAATAAGAAAATATAATTTATTTATTGAAAGACGATATAGAAATAACTAATAATATATTGAGTATGAAAATTTTGAGCAAAAAATTAGATGATAAAATTTATTTGAATTATTTACTTCAATCTTTAAACGTTAACGACTTGAAGCAAATGTGCAGGGATTTTGAATTAAAAGGGTATTCAAAACTCAAAAAAACAGAGCTAGTTGATTTCATACTTGATTCGTTAGCAGAAGAAGAACTTAAAGAATTAGTGGAGCAAAAAGAGTTAGAAATTATTTCGAACGAAATTCAGATAGCAATCAAAATAATAAATGGTGATTTTCGCGAAACATTAAGTACCATAAAGATTGTTAATGAAAAAACCCACGAAATCGAATTACTATTCAAGGGTTTTAACTGGGAGGTTTCGTCCTATTTATCTATAACACCAGAAAATATTGGTGACCCTGATCGCGACTGCGATTGTAGAATAGGGTCAAATATGGGGTTTTGTAGTCATTTTTGGGTCGGTTTTATTCTTTCACTCAAAGAAAATTATTTTAAATTATCAGATTGGAAATTAACTGTTTTACCAAAGGATTTCGAAACGAAAATCGCTACGATAAAAATTTCTGCGACAAAAACTTCCGGAGATAAGACTAATGGGTCAGGAAAAACA
Organism: Promethearchaeia archaeon; assembly: GCA_029856105.1. Taxonomy (GTDB): domain Archaea; phylum Asgardarchaeota; class Lokiarchaeia; order Sigyniarchaeales; family SOKP01; genus SOKP01. The sequence continues at coordinate 2,792 of JAHQWH010000068.1, forward strand.
GTAAGCATGGTTGACGAAAGTTCAGCCGATTTTCAGTTGACGAAATACCTCAACAGTAGAATCACGGCTTATGAAGGGGAAGTTACTGAAATTTTGGAAAGAGAATCTGATTTTCAAGGTAATGTGACTATTTATTATATAGTTTCTCTAAAAGATGTAAAAATTGGACCTCAATTAAAGAAAGCTAAGGATTATCGCGAAGAGGATACGATCAGATTCGATAACTTAAAAATAAGAGTCAGCGACAAAGCTTACGAGAAGGTTGAATTTAAGGTCGGAGATAAAATAACATGCAGTGGTGGCGTAAATAAAGATAATTTTTGGGGTTTAATTTTGAAGAGAGTTACCAAACTTTCAAAAATTTAATTTAAGATGAAAATAATGAGAGAGTCAAAATCTGGTTTTATAAACGATATTAACTTGGTCCTTGCTACAGACTTTTATCAATTAACTATGGGGGCTGCTTATTATCAGGATAATTTAGAGAACAGTAGAAATGATGAAAACGATATCGCAGTTTTTGATCTTTTTATTAGAAAATATCCTAAAAATCGCAATTACTTAGTTTTCGCTGGTTTGGAACAAGCGATTTATTACTTACAAAACGCTAGATTTACTGAAAAGACAATTAATTTCTTGAGACAAAAAGAAGTTTTTAAAAACATCGATTCCAGCTTTTTTGACGATTATTTGCCTAACTTCAAGTTTAAATTAGATGTGTGGGCAATGAAAGAAGGAAATTTCTTCTTCCCCCAAGAGCCCATTATGAAAGTTCAAGGGCCTATGTTCCACGCTCAATTAGCAGAAACATATTTGTTGAATACCATTAATTACCAAACTATTGTGGCTTCTAAAGCGTCTCGAATAAAAACTGTTGCTCAAGATAAGGTTCTTCTTGAATTCGGTACTAGAAGATCTCACAGTCCTCTCGCGGGTGTTTACGCGGCAAGAGCTAGCTATATTGCCGGCTTTAACGGTACGAGTAACGTGGTTGCCGACCTCGAGTTGGATATTAATTCTAGCGGTACAATGGCCCACAGTTTTGTCCAACGATTTGACGAGGAGAAAGAGAGCTTCGATTTATATTACAAAATTTACGGTAAGAACTCAATACTTTTAATTGACACTTACGACACCGAAAAAGCGGCAAAAATCGCATGTAAATACGAAAACAACATAAAAGGGGTAAGAATAGACTCAGGTGATCTCATTGAACACGCAAAAAAAGTTCGCAAGATTTTAGACGAGAATGGTTGTAAAGAAGTTGTAATCGTTGCGAGTTCTGATTTAAACGAGTATAAGATTAAACAAATTATTGATAACAACGCTCCTATAGATGCATTTGGCGTGGGAACCGAGTTAGCAACATCTAGGGACGACCCAACTATTGCGGGCGTGTATAAACTAATAGAATATAATGGTCGACCTAAGATTAAAATAAGCGAAGAGAAATTAACTTACCCCGGAAAGAAACAAATTTACAGGATTTATAACGAACGAGGTTTTTTCAAAGAAGACATTTTAATGTTAGACGCCGACGAGGCCCCGCCGAATTCAGAGGCTCTATTAATTCCAATAATGGAAAAAGGAACCTTAATTAGTAAGATACCTCAATTAAAGGAAATCCAGCAGTATTATCTAAAGAATATTAAAAAACTACCAGATGAATACAAAACCTTAGATGAAAATCACGTTTTTGAATTAAAAATTTCTAAAAAATTAAGAGAGTTGACTAACTCTCTAACGAGAAAATATTCTAAATCTTTCAATTAAATATTTTTGTAAGATTAGAATAGCTACAATTAATAACAAGAAATCGTATTCATACTGTTAAAAAGATTTAAAATGAGTATAAAAATATCACTTAAACGCTTAAATTTTGAGTAAATTCTTTTATTTTTATTTTTAAATAGATCTAATAAAATAGCTGAAGGGGCTGCGATCTTAGTTTTTAAAACTTATTACTAACTTTAATAAGATTATTGATAATAATAACGATCTGATTTCATTTAAATAGCTTAAATCCAATTTTTGTTCAATTAGCAATTTTAAATTTGTGTGATTTTTAATGTACCATTTAGATGGAACAGATTATTTAAATGAAAAATATTTTAGAAAGACTTTCAGCGTATGCCCAGAATGCCTAGAACGGATACCGGCGGTAGTTCAAGAAGAAGATGACGGGCAAATATATATGCGTAAAACATGCCCTGAACACGGTGACTTCAAGGATGTTATCAGCTCCAGTGCTAAGTATTACAAATGGACGCACTATCAAAAGAAAGACAAAGACGGAAATATCATTTGGCAGTTTGAGAAGAATGGAGAAGCCAATCCCGCAGATTGTATTGGAGAAGATCCGAGAGGATGTCCTTATAACTGTGGTCTTTGCTCGGAACATCTATCAACGTGCTCTCTGGCGCTAATTGACTTGACTAATCGATGTAATTTCAACTGCAACTTCTGTTACGCTAACATACAGAAATCAGGTTATTTAGTCGAACCTTCATTAGAAGAGATCGACAGAATTATGAAACATTTTAGAAGCAAGCCTTTACCTGCACCAGCAATAATGTTCACGGGCGGAGAGCCTACTGTAAGAAAAGATTTTCCTGAGATTTGTAAAATGGCTAAAGACCACGGTTTTAAAGAGGTAATCGTTGCTACAAACGGCTACGGATTTAGTCGCAAAAAAGGTGGGCTTGAATGGACTAAAAAAGTCTATGAAATGGGTTTAGATACTCTTTATCTCCAATTTGACGGCATAAATAACGAAACCTACGAAAAGACTCGAGGGATAAAAAACTTGATGCCATATAAAATGCGAGTTGTTGAAAATTGCCGAAAAGCTGGTCTATCGTCCATTAATTTAGTAGCTACAATTGTTAAGGGGATCACGGACATTGAAGTAGGTAACATAATCCAATTTGCTCTTGATAACATTGATGTTGTACGTGGAATTACGTTCCAACCGGTTTCTTTATGTGGCAGAATTTCGTCAGAAGAGATGCAAGAGTTAAGAATTACAAACGCAGATGTCATCCAAGAAATAGAAAATCAGACCGGTGGTAAAATTAGTATGGACGAAGCTTGGTATCCATTAACAGCTATCGTGGAATTTGGTAGAATTGTCGCATATCTTTCTGATGTGGAACCTATAGAGTTCACCTGTAATCCTGATTGTGGTTTTGCAACGTATCTAGTGGTCGATCCTGACACTAACGAGATGGTTCCAATAATGGACTACTTTGACCCGTTAAAAATAATAGATTTTGCTAATCGATTCTGGGAGAAAGTGAAACACAAAGAGAAACAACCCATTAAATTCTTTGAAAACTTATTAGGAGATGCCGGTAAAACTTTAGATAGTGGTTTAGAATTTCTTGACAAAACGCAACTTAGAACAAGATTTCTACTAGGAATGCTACAATATACGAAAAAGCCTGGTAAACTCATGGAGATGTTCAGCAGATTACTGATGAACGCCGATTGGGAAAGCATTAGTTCGTTCACACATGGTACTCTCTTACTTTCCAGCATGCACTTCCAGGACGCATATAACATGGATATTGAAAGAACAAAAAGATGTATCGTTCATTTTGGAGTAGCAATGCCAGATGGGACCATTAAAGAGATTCCCTTTTGTACTATGAATACTTTACACCGGGAGAGCGTCGAAAAACAAGTAGCAAAAGCAATTACCCAAAAAGTTAGGGAAGAATTCGATACGACCACGGGACAAACAAGAGAAGAGATTCGACAAGAAGTAGCACAAAACGGAGGAATAAAAAAGGAGGAATAAAAA
>JAHQWH010000069.1 GCA_029856105.1 Promethearchaeia archaeon
AAATTCATAATAAATCTTTAAAATTATTTTTTAATAGTATAGTTTTAAAAAAAATGTTCTTCTCTTTAATATTTTTTTCTGAAAACCTCTGTTATTTAAGGATATTTCAACTTTGTTTTTTTCTTAATTTTCATTGATTATTTTCAGAATTTCTGAAATTGATACTCTCTTTTGATCCATAGTGTCCCTATATCTAATGGTAACCGTATTATCATCTAGAGAATCGTAATCTATAGTTATGCAATAAGGCGTTCCTAACTCGTCTTGTCTTCTATATCTCTTTCCAATTGATCCTGCTGAATCAAAAAATGAAGTATTTCGATTATCAAGTATTTGTTTATGTATTTTTTTCGCCAATTTTACAATATTTTCTTTATTTCTTACTAACGGAAATACTGCAACGAGGTTGGGGGCAAGTTGAGGATTTAACTTCAAAATTATTCTCTCATCCTCAACACAAAAGATAGTTTCAAGGAGAGTGTATATAATTCTATCGGGACCAAAAGCAATTTCAAGAATTTGGGGGATTTCTTTTAAATTCGTATCTGTACTCATTGGAATTTCAAAATTTTGATTTGAAAAGCTTCCATGCCTTTTTAAATCGTAGTCTGTTCTATCGTGAATTCCGCAAATTTCTATCCAGCCATATTGTTTAGTGTTAATTTCTAAATCCCATGCATCGTCGGCATAGTGAGCCATTTCTGTGGGAGAATGCTGCCTATACCTAATAGTTTCCTTTGGAAATTCCAATTTTGAGATGAGGTAATCTGCTAAAAATAGGCAATAGGCAAAAGCAGGTTTTTTAAGTATACCTGTGTTTATTGCTTCTTCTAGTGATATGCTACTTGGAATAAATTTTTTACTTTCTTGCGATTTCCAGTCCAGTAATGGTAATTTTGTGTTCTTTATCTCTTCAAATTCTTCAAAATTCATTTCTTGCTCTTTTCCAATAAATAACTGGATTTCAAATTGTTCGAAAGCTCTCATACGAATAACTTGTTGTCTAGGAGATATTTCGTTTCTATAAGCCTTTCCGTATTGGAAAACTTTTAGAGGGTATTGCCTTCGTGCGTCTTGGTTCAAGCGATTAAACAATAAATACGTTGTTGTTGCAGTTTCTGGCCGCAAATAAGCGGTAACATTATTACCGACCGATGTTTTTAACATCAAATTGTATTCTTCAATTTTTTCAAACGGAATATCACATTTTAGACAAGTAAATCCATGCTGTTCTATTAATTTGTCCATGGCCTCAAAAGATAACCCATCAATCGTTTCATCCGGAAGCTGTTCTTGAAGAAATTTATCGGCTCTTATCATCGTATTACACTTTTTACAACGGATTACGGGATCGATAAAACGTTCTAAATGTCCTGATGCCTCCCATACGATTTTAGGTAAAATTTCAGGACATTCAACTTCACTAAAACCAAAAGCTCGGAGTTCGCGCCTAAAAATTGAAATTACATTGTTTTTTAAAGCTTTTCCAGCCGGGCCGTACGAATAAAATCCCGCTAAGCCGCCATATATCTCTGGAAAAGGGCCCCAAATAAATCCACGTCGTCGAAGTAAGGAATTAAATGTATCAATATTGTCCTCGATCTTCATTTTTTATCAAAATTTTACAATAATAGTTTTTAGAATTATCGATAATATTTGTATTTTAAGATTATTCCTTAGTTTGAATGTAGCAATCAGTTTTGAGATTCTAGTTTTATAATAAAAATTTTTATATAACTAAAAGATAGTATTATTATAATTTTAAGTTATTAAATCAAATTAATTTGTAGAATAAAATTGGTGTTTGATTGAATATGATTTTTCAAGGAAACTTCCAGTACTTCGATATTTGGGACTCAATAGAGTCGGGCCTTTATTACGCAATAGTAGGTTTTTATTTTCTTATATTTGCATATTTCCTTTTGATGAGATTTAGAACATCTAAAAAATTTTATTGGTTATATTTTTCACTATTATTCTTATGTTTAGCTGCTGGGAGAGTTTTTTTTATTGTTTATTATTTTTACATTCCAGAACTCTTAGGAACGATGCCCAATTTAGAGTTAGTTGGATTACTTATGATTCTATATCGATCAGCTACATTTTCTACTTGGTTGGGTATAGCTTGTTTGATGGGCGTTTTTGGTACTCTTATTTTTCCTTCATATACTGATGAAATAAAGCCATCAGAAAAGGAGGGTTTAAAATTTAAAATTAAAACGCTATTAAGAAAGAATTACATTAGAATATCACTTAAGATCTTATTGATCCTCGTCCCAATTGTAATAGGAATTCTCGCGCTTACTTTACCTGACTCGCTTTTTATGGATCCAGATTTTAATGAAGCCCCTTATAGTGTAGGTATTGAATTAATTACAATATTTGATTACCCCGCAGGCAGATTTGTACTTAACTTTATTCTTTTACCATTGATGGTTTTAGTTGTTCCGAGTCTATTTGTGTATTTAGCTTTAAAAACATTTGGAGTCCTAAGGAGATCTTACGCTTTAAACGCAATTGGTTTTTTCATCTATTTTTTTGGAAGAATAAGTCAAGGTTTAATGGAAACACTTGGGTTTTATCATGTAAGAGCTATTTTGTCTCCTTTATTGATTTTGCTATCTTTGCTAATAATTGTTATTGCCAACCATTACGAACAACTAAAATAAATCTCTAAATTTTCTTTTACAATTCTTTTTAATCTTTTTAAGAAAAATATTAAAAACAATACAAAAAAAATAGAATTTTTAGTAATGATTAATTAGATATTTTTAATCAGTAATAAGTAACCAAATTATAATTGGAAGAGCTCATTTTATGTCAATCCATGGTAATCAGCAAATCTTACCCTTATTTACTACTCGTCAAAATATACCCCCAATTAACGAATTTGACGAATTAGCATTAGCCTTTTATTTGTTAACAAAGAATTTAAAACATAACGAGAGGGTTATCTCATTTTCTAGATTATTATGGCCATTTCTTTGTGTCCAAGGTGCTATTGGTACACATATAGTTTTAGATGGCTTAGAGGTTTTTTCTAAAAAAGGAAAGCTTTCTAACCCTCCAAGACAGCCTGTAATAGGGCATCTTTTGAGAAATGTTGAGAATCTTATGAAACCTGAGCAATTGAACAGAATTATCGAAGTTTTATCTTATATCGATAAAGAAGCAGAAGAAATTGGCTTAGGGGAAGATTCTAAATTTCAGAAGTTAAAAATTAACGCATTAATTAATCCAGAATTCCTTCAAACTTTAGCAAAGTTATTACCCTTAATAGAATTCAAGCCTATTTCGAGATACATGCCTTTAGAAACGAATTTTACGACTGAACAAGCTTTAGATGTTGCAGAAAAATATCGAAAAACAATTAATTATATGAAAGGAAATGCTTTAAGATGGGACACCCAGATTGAATTAATTGGAAAAGAAGCAAACAAATGGTTAATTGATTTAAATGTTCAATTAAAAGATATTACTCTCCGATACTCCTCTCAAATGAATAAAACATCCCAGATAATTGACTCTAATCAGATGGAAGATCAAATTGCGTTAGAAGGCGATAAACGCGATCAATGGAAAGTTAATGAAAAAAGGAAAGTAATTGAAAACATATCAGTATTATTTAAAACAGCTGAAAGGCATTTAGAAGATATTATTAAAAAAAACAAATTCTATACCCAAAGTGAGATATTAAAGGGTAGGGTTTTTAATGATCTTACTGAACCTTTTGAGAATCACTTCAAGTATTTGATAAATGAAGGTAATAACTTTGTTAGTATGGTAACTTCACTAACTCAAAAATATATGGAGTTAAAAGAACGAGCTTTCCAAATTGATGTAGAAGCAAAGAAAAAATTGGAGGAATTTGGTTCGTTATTAGATCTTAAGTTAAAGGATAGAGATAAAGATTTAACTGCATTTGAAAATGAAAAACAAGAAAAAATTTCGAAAATTGAGTCTAAAAGAATAAAGTTAGAAGAGTTATATTCACAAATAAAAAATATTATACATACTAGTAATGGAAATTGCCTACAAGAAGCAAAGGACTTATTATCTTGGTCTTTAAACGACAATCAATCAGAATTATTTTCCCGACCAATTCAGTGGATTTACATGCCATTATATGTTATGTTTATTGAAAATAAAGATACGATGGAAGAAAAAATGGAATTAATTCTCCCAGGTATCGTTACAAATGACCCAAATAATATCTATCGCGAAATTTCTGATACAATGGTTAATTTTAAAGAAACATTCAAAGAAAGAATTGAAGAAGACATGGCTTTAAGATCTAATTTTGAATTTTCGAGCGAAAATAAAAATCTTATTGATGATAAAAGTTTAGCCAAAAAAATTCAGCAAGGAATCTCTATTTTAAGAACTCATGCTATAATAAATGATGAAATCGAAAAATCCATAAGAAGTAATTTAAATTTAATAGTAAAAACCTAAATTTCCTTTAGAATAAGATGAGTCAAAAAAGCAAAGGTTTGAAGAGGAAACTAGATTTTAAAAAGAAAGCCTTAAGAACTTATTTTTTACACATTGAAGAAAGTGGGAAAAAGGGTGAAATTAGCAAAATCCAAAAAGAGATTCTCGATCAGGGGATGGTTTATCTCCAAATGAGATTACCTATCAACAAAATTACTAAGGAATATGAGAATTCCTTAAAAGATAAGATTGAACATAAGATTTTTCACGCTAAAATCCGCGAAGCAACAGAAAAGGACCTTGCAACCGTGAAAAATATCTATAATAGAGCTTGGTTAACATCTAATACTCCTTTTAGACCTATCGAAAAAGACACTCTAAAAAAAATATTTAACAGCCCAGACACAGTTTTTCTTATAGCAAAGATTTACAATATTGATGGAGGTTTTATTATTTTAGACTTTGAAGGTGAAAATAAAGAGTTTGGAGTTATAGCGGGGCTTGGGGTCATACCGCGCTTTCAAGGTAAGGGATTAGGTACGATATTAGGTATGGCAGCTTGGAACTTTTTTAAAGAGAAAGGTTTGAAGGAATTAAGGTGTGAAGTCTACAAAGATAACCAAATATCTCATAATTTTATTAAAGGATTAAATTTCGAAGAATTTGGAAAAAAGGTTTATCGCAAAGAAGATTTTGAGTTATAAAATTATAACATTATAAAACCTTTTTATTTTTTGATCATTTAATAATACTAATTGATTAATTCAATTAATAAAATCTAGCATATCATGACAGAATCAAAAATAAGTTTAAAGAAAAGAAAAGTTCGTAGCTTCATGCTGGTTTTTGAAAAAAAAGATAAAACAGAAGAAGAAATCGAGAACGAATTAGCTACAACGGGAATGGAGTACATTCAAATGAAATTACCAGTTGTTAACATTACCCCCGAATTTGAGGAGATGCTTACGGAAAAAGTGGAGCATAATATTCTTCGAGCCAAGATAAGAGAAGCTAAAGTAGAGGATTTAGATAGCGTTGCTGTTTTATATAACAGAAGTTGGCTTACGAGCTCAACACCCTACTCTATGATTACAATTGAATCTTTAAAAACAATTTTAGAATATCCAGAAACAATAATTTTAATCGCGAGAGTATATGGATCCGATGCCGCATTTGTTATACTAGACTATGAAGGACCAAAAAATGAATACGGTATAATCGCAGGACTAGGAGTAATCCCTCGTTTTCAACGTAAAGGGCTTGGGACAGTTATAGGTATGGCAGCATGGAACTATTTTAAAAAGAAAGGCGTCAAAGAGCTTAGATGTGAAGTGTATAAAGACAATATAGTGTCTTACAACTTCATAAAATCTATAGGATTCGAGGAATTTGCTAGAAAAGTTTATAAAAGCGACGATTTTGATATTGACTCCTAAAATCATTTATTTTTAACTTTTTTCTAATACTATCTATTTGGTTCAGTTTCCTTCAAAGAATTTATTTTCCCTAATACGAGATTTTTGTTATATTCGTCCTCTAATTCAGCGTAAAATTCTTTTGCCTTTATAAAGTTAGTTAATGCTAAATCAAACAATTCCTTTGAAACGTAAATATCACCTAAATTATTACGAATTTCTGCAGCCGATTTTAAGTTATTCAAACTTTCGAAAATTTCTAAAGCTTCTTCGTAATATTGTATTGCTTTTTGTTCATTTTGAATGTAGTTTTGAAAAATTTTTGCGATTTCATATTTCATCTCAGCAATTTTGAGTTTATCTCCAAATTTTTGATATATCTCTGTAGAATAACTATAATGGTCGATCGCTTTATTATCTTCCCCTTTTAGCGAATAGAACTTAGCAATTGTTTCTAAAACTATTCCTTCTTTAATATTTTCTCGAATCCCAAATGTTCTTATTGCTTCTAAGCTGTTTAATAGGTAATGTTCTGCTTCTGAATCGTTATCCCATAACAAATGTAATTTTCCTAAATAGAGAAAGGATTCCCATTCTAATTTTTTTTTTATAAAAATAGAAATTTGGTTTTTTATAGTATCAACAAGCTCTAATACATTGTTAAAGCTCTGATAGGATTGGTCATAATACTCTTCTCCAAGATAATAATATAATTTCCCA
>JAHQWH010000070.1 GCA_029856105.1 Promethearchaeia archaeon
GGATGGAATTCTACCATTGGATTATCGTCCACAAAGTCGTATAATCGTCTTGTGCCCATAACAAATGAGCAGATTATTTTATCCTTATGTATCGACTTTTTTTTACAGGTAACAACTCCATTTTCAACTAGATCTACTATACCATCTGAAAAGACTTCACTGTGTATTCCCAAATCTTTCTTATCTGCTAATTCGATAGTAACCGCATTTGGAATTTCACCAATGCCCATTTGGATAGTGGATTCATCTTCTATTAGGGATGCTACGAATTTTGCTATTTTAGTAGAAACAGCGTCAGGTTCTCCGTAACTGAACTCAATAATATCGTGATTAGAAATAATAAACGCGTCTATGTCGTCCATATGGATAAAAGAGTCACCTAATGTGCGGGGCATGTTGGGGTTAATTTCTGCTACTACATATTCGGAATTTTCGGCTATAGGTTTAACAATATCCACATTAATACCGTAACTACAAAAGCCATTTCTATCTGGTGGGCTTACTTGAATGAGTGCCGTATCTAAATGCATTTTACCCAGTTTAAATAACCAGGGAATTTCAGATAAGAGAATTGGAGTGTAATCCGCTTGACCATCTCTAATGAATTTTCGAAGTGATTTTCCTATAAAAAAAGCGTTATGTCTAAATAAATCTTCTAGTCCTCCAGCCGTTTCATAATAATCTAAATCGCTTAAACTAAGAAAATGCAGAATCTCTACGTCAGGAAGTTCTAAACCTAACTCGATTAGCTTCTTAGTTAAGTCTATAGGTTCTGCACAGCCTGAATCTATAAAAATTCGGTCTCCCGGTTTTATGAAATTTTTAATCGCTTTTGTAATTGATACTTTTTTTTTACTGTATTTATTCATTAAAATGGATAAGTCTTCATTCCGATAGTTGGACAAATAATCACCAATTAAATATTTAGCCTTACATTTATCGATAAGCATTAAACAATTTTAAATATAATCAAAACAAGCTTTCTATCATCTAACGGATTTGGAATTGGTTAGAGAAATTATTTTTTTTCAATTTTTTGGTGTTTAATCATTACATTCTTAGTTCTTTGAAAAAAGTATCAAATTTACAATACGGTTAATATACTTGCTTTTTTGGATTTTGCACGTGCGAGCTGTCTTCATAAAATGAAAGGATTCTGCTAGCGCATCAAGGTAAGAAATATTATTTAAAATCGAAACATTTTTGTTATTTCGCATATGCAATTTATCCAATTGAGTCTGAATTTGTTTTTGGCTCAGTTTATCGGATTTCTCCCCTACTCTTCTTATAACTTCTTGTACTGAGTTATTAAAGTGTATTTCGTGAATACTTGTAATTAAAGAACTTAATACAATTGTATATAAAATTACTACATCAAAATTCGTACCATGCATTGCTGTTAATTTGATTTGTATGTCTTGATATATTTCTCTTATGTAATTATCGTCAATTCCTTTAATTATTTTAAAAGGTTGAAAAAAGCTCATGTAATTACCTTCTAAAAACAATTGAATATTATCGTTAAAGAGATCCTTTAATCTTTTAACAATTAGGCCAGAATTTTTTATTTTAATTGATATTTCAGGCGTTCTACCGATAATTGTATCGCTACCACTGAGATAAAACTGTTGTTTAATAAGATTATCTGTAACTTTATATAAGCGCTTTAAATTGGTATTTATAACATAACCACCAATAATCAATGTTGCAAGTCTTGTTGAAATATTAGTAATAAAATTCTATTTTATTCTTTTCGGAATATTGTCAAACTTACAAATTCTAATAGAAAATATTAATTAATTAGCGTTACATGAATATTATTAACAATTTATTATAATATTAAATAAATCTATCCAAAATAAGTGACATAAAATTAAAATTTTAAGTGAATCGAAATGGGATTGAAATTAGCATCAACAATGGCAGTTTTATTCTTATTTGGGCTTATCTATGCCTTGGTTTTTACTATCGGAGTCTGGTTTTTACCAAGTAATCTATTAGGTTTATCGTTAATGATTGGTTTTACTGTTTTAATAGTACTGTTTCAATATGGAATTTCCCCATTAATGATAAGATTAATTTACAGAATCGATTGGATTCCCTACGAAGATTATGCACACCAATACCCACATTTAGCAAATGTTATAGATAAAGTTGTGGCAATTCGGGGGATTAAAACACCTAGAATGGGAATAATTCACGATTTAAACCCCCAAGCCTTTACATTTGGTTATACAAAGAATAGCGCGAGAATTGTAATTACTGATGGAATATTACATTATTTAGACGAAGACGAACAAAGTGCCGTAGTTGCTCACGAACTAGGACACATTGTACACAACGATTTCATTTTAATGACAGTAGTTTTTGCTATTCCTTTAATTTTATTGACGATAGCCCGATGGGCTTACTACGCTGTTCGTTTCTCAGGCTTATTTAAAAGCTCTAAAGATGATGATGCGGGAAGTTATATTGTTTTGGGATTAATTGTCGTTGCAGTTGTATCTTATATTTCTTATTATATTGGGTATTTAGTGTCATTATTCGTTAGTCGAATCCGAGAATATTTTGCGGATCAACATGCTGCTGAATTGACTGAAAACCCCAATATGTTATCCACAGCGTTAGTCAAAATAGCGTATGGATTGATAGCGGGCGGTACCGAAGCTGAAATTAAAGAAAGGCAAAAATCAAGCGTAAGAGGACTTCGAGGTTTGGGGATTTTTGATCCGAAGAAAGCGAGTCAGTTAGCCGCGCAAAGTATGGACAATAATGGTCGCGTTTCGAAGAGAGTAGTTCAAGCTGCCGCGGGTTGGGATCTTTTTAATCCTTGGGCAAAATATTTTCAAGTATTTAGCACCCATCCTTTACCTGCGAAAAGAATCCAACGATTAAATGGGCAGTGTGCCACCTATGGAGTACCTGTTGAATACGATTTTTCCGAGGCAAGAAATATAAAGGAACAACAGGCGGGAAAGTCTATGATCGGCGAATTCATTACCGATATTTTCATTAAACAGTTGCCAACGGTTATTTTTATAATATTAGCTGGAATGACGGCTATCTGGATCCTAGGATTCGTAGGTTGGATATCCATAGGAACCTTAACTACATTAAACAATTTGATTCTTCTATGGGCTATTGGATTTTTCATTATGGGTTTGGGAGTTATAGGAAGAACTTCTTTCATGTACCGAAGCGGATTTGAACCTAGTAACGTAGTTGAATTAATTACTAACATAAAAGTATCGCCAATTCGTGCCGTTCCTGCAATTATCGAAGGGAAAATAGTAGGAAAAGGAATTCCAGGTTATTACTTTGGAGAAGATCTATACTTCCAAGATAACACCGGCCTAATGTACATCGATTACCGATTCGGAATTAGCTTAGTAGACTTTTTTTGGGCTCTTTCGAAAGCAAACAGATTAGTAGGACAACGAGTAAGAATTAAAGGGTGGTATAGACGAGGTCCAGGTCCATATCTTCAAGTCGACACGATTGAGACAGAATCAGGCAAACGGTATCGAAATTACTCGAAGCATATGACTTATATCTTAGCAGCGATATTCTTTGGTATTGGCACCTTCCTTTTCTATCTCTGGTTTACCGCAATTTAATAAAATCTATCAATTTTTTTTTATTCTTTTTCACATTAATGTTATTCAACAGTAAATTTATTTCGTTTTAAATATTCAAGATTTGTAATTTTAAATGAGTTGATATTGAAAATGTTGGATAAGGCGAATAAAAAAGTAGAACTAATGGTACCTTTAAAAAACTATAAGTCCTTAAACGCCGTTGTAGGTAGGGCTGATGCAGTATATTTTGGCATAGAAGCTTTTAACATGAGAATGTTTAGCGATAATTTCAGATTAGAAGAGCTAAATGATATAGTGAAAAAATGCCATAACAATAATATTAAGGCTTATATGACTACAAACATAATAGTATATGAAAATGAGTTCGACCTCCTCAATAATATTTTAGATAAAGCCGTAGAAGCAGAGATAGATGCCGTCATTATTCACGACATTGGAGCCATTGAAGTCGTCAAAGAAAAAGGATTACCCTTTCACATCTCAACTCAAGCTAATATTTCGAACTATCGATCGGCAAAATTTTATGAAGATTTGGGAGCCCAGAGATTAATACTTGCTAGAGAATTATCTCTGAAACAAATTAAAGAAATAAAAAGCAAAATAAAAAAGGCTGAAATTGAAACTTTTGTGCACGGGGCTCAATGCACTTCAGTATCCGGTCGTTGTTATTTCTCGGCCGAAACATGTGAGTCTCAAGAGTATTCTGCTAACAGAGGAAGGTGTGTTCAACCTTGCCGTAGAAGATGGCGCGTATACGACGATCAATCAAACGAATTTCTCTATGACGGAGTTTTTTTCATTAACGCAAAAGATTTGTGTTTAATCGAACATATCCCCGAATTAATAGAAGCTAAAATCGACGCTTTTAAAATAGAGGGTCGCATGAGAGACCCTATTTATATCGAAGAAACTACTTCTTGTTACAAAGAAGCAATTGAGGCATATTACGATAATACATTTACCCAAGAAAAAGTCAATGGGTGGCTCACACGATTAAGTAAGGTATATAACAGAGGTTTTTCAACGGGATTTTACTTTGAACGCCCAAAAGGAAGCGAAATTCAACGGGAATTTGATGGAAATTTATCGCATTATAAAAAAGTCGAAATTGGAAAAGTTCTTTCTTATTACTCGGAAAAAAAAGCGGCTAAAATACTATTAACTGCGGGTAAATTAAAATTAAAAGACGAGATTTTTATAATTGGAACTCATACCGATACATATTTGCGGCAAATAATAAATTCACTCCAGATTAAACAAAAGAGTAACCTAACTGAAACACCATTAGTTAAATCGAAAACTCAACGACTCACTGTAGGTATTTTAGTTGATACACCTGTCAAAAAAAATGACAAAATCTTCAAACTCGAAAAAAAAATTGAATTTAACAATAAAATAAAATAAAAAAAAAATTATAAGAGATTTCTCGAAAGGTTTAATGTAGTTTAAATTCGAGATTTATTACAAATCTTCGGCTAAATCTTCGTAAGCTTCTAATGCAAGCTCGATAATCTCTTGAAAGGCCATTGCATCTTGAAGATTACCCTCAACGGTAATGTCCCCGGCCATATATGCGCTTGTAGCATCGACTTCGCCGAACAACATGCCTGAGCCAACTTCTTTAGTGGCAGAGAACGTAAAGGATGGGTTATCGACATCACCTTCACCAAATTCCAACGATCCCTCTTTCGCTTTTAGCCAAAATTTTTTGTCTGCGTCGGTAATGTTCATCTGGATGGTAATATCCATATCTTCTAGTTCCTCTTTTAAGTCCTCGTTCTCTACAGCAATTTGCTTGAACATCTCAAAGACTTTTAACGAGTCCATAACATCCGAGGCAGCAGCTCCAGCCTCAAACTTACCTTTCATTTCTTTTAATAATGCTTCATCAACCATGATTTTTCAACCTTATTTTTTGATTTTGTATTTTATTTAAGATTTTGATAGATTAAACAAATACTATAATGTATAACTTTTTACTATATAAAAAGGTTTTATTTCTTTTACTAATTACACAGTGAAATCCATAATTACTATAGTTTGATCGTTGACAATTTTGCAATTTATGTCGAATATTTCTTACTTTTAGTTAGTAAGAATTAACGAAAAATTAAATTTACATAAAAAAACAACTGAGAACTAAAATAAAAAATAAAATAATTTTTAATGTTGATGGAAAATTGAGATAACTTAAAGATCTTCAAACAAGTCCTCAAGAGCTTCTAAAGCGAGTTCAATAATCTCTTGAAAAGCCATTGCATCTTGTAAATTACCTTCAACAGTTATGTCACCAGCCATATATGCGCTTGTGGCATCAACTTCGCCAAAAAGCATTCCTGCAGCAATTTCATTAGTGGCGGAAAAAGTAAAAGATGGGTTCTCAACATCCCCTTCTCCAAATTCCATCGTACCATCGTGTGCCTTCAACCAGAACTTAGCATCCTTGTCGGTAATGTTCATCTGGATGGTAATATCCATATCTTCTAGTTCCTCTTTTAAGTCCTCGTTCTCTTCCGCTACTTGCTTGAAAAGTTCGTATACTTTAAGAGTATCTTTTGGGTCGGCAGCTGCCGCTCCCGCGTCGATTTTATCCTTAATTTCTTTTAATAATGCTTGATCTACCATTATTATTTAACCTCTTTTTAAATTTCAACCTATATTTTAATATTGACACTAATTAAATAATTAATGTTGTGATTTAAGATAAGTCGTTTTGATATAAAAAGCTTTAATCTTTTGCACCTACAAAAATCGTAAGGTTATAATTAGGGTTCGGGAAGTTTGATACAAAAGATACTAATTTAATTTTAATATGTAAAAAATATCTTGTCATTAACTTTTTATGGATATCAATAGCTAATGATTGAATTATAATAAATTTTAATATGGATATGAATAATGGCGCCCACACCGGGAGTTTCATCGCGT
>JAHQWH010000071.1 GCA_029856105.1 Promethearchaeia archaeon
CCCGGAGAATGGGCCGTAGATGAATTTCTTAAATCTCATTTAATTAAGATTATTATGACTATTACCTCTTCACATACTGCAAAAGATATTCTTGTGAGATATGGAAGGATGCTGAAAAAAACTGCAGATAAATCAATGGGTGTCTCAATGTATACTCAACCATTCAAACAATTCTTCTTTGAGTGCGCAGGAAACGATGCTGGAATAGTAATGAATGATGTTAATTTAGAAGAAGTAGCAAAATGGAATGCTATGGCAAGTTACACCAATTCAGGTCAACAATGTTTTTCAATGAAGCGAATAATAGTTCACCAAGATATTTATGATGAATATACCGAATGTCTAATAAAAGAAATGGAGAAATTAAAATATGGAGACCCTACAGATCCTACTGTTGATATTGGCCCATTAGGAAGTCGACGTATACTAATGATGATGGAAGTAATGGTTGAGGATGCGAAGAAATATAATGCTAAAATATATACTGGTGGCGAAAAAATTGATACAGGAGAAGACTATGGATTATTTTACACGCCGACTCTGGTTGAAATTAAACCAGAATTGTGTGAAGATTTATCTAAGGCTCCATTTTTGTGGAGAGAAGAGGCTTTTGGACCGGTTCGTTCTATTACTAAAGCTAAAGATATGAAAGATGCAATTAGATTAGCAAATGCAAGTAATTATGGCATGAGGGCAGTAGTATACACTTCTAATTTGAACAATATTGAAGTTTTTAAGAATCAGTTAGAAGCTGCAAATATTTATATTAATGCTAGGCCTATGCTTGTTGATATTACGGTTTCTTTAGGAGGAATTAAAGATTCTGCTTATCCAGCTGGTTGTAAATATTATCCTCAAGAGTTAGTTTATGGAAAATATATTTATGACGGTACTCCGCTGAATTTAGAGAAAATTAAATAAATTTCATACACACAATGGAACCTGATAAATTATATACCAAATTAAAAGAATTTTTTCCAAATCAATTAGATTTAATGAGGCATTTACACATAAATGCATGTTGGGAATATATTATCACTGAGCAATCCACTGCTGATGCGAACATCAAACTAAACTTTTTTTTACTCAAAATAAATGAAAAAGCGCTTGAGATGACAAAACAGGTGCCCGATATTAAACCAGATTTAATCCTGTATTTTACAGAAAAAGCTATTTTAAATATGGTTGAAGGGGTTTCTAGTGCTGAAGAATATTATAAGCGTTATCATAGTATTATGGACTATCCTCAATCTGAAATTGAAGTAGACAATAAAGTAAATAAACCTAGACTAAAACTTTGGCAGATTGGATATAAAAAATGGCAAAAAGACTTTAAATTTTAACTTAAAACTAATTAACACTATTATTAAAAAGAAGTAGTTCTAATTTTTTTCTTTTTCAAAGAAATGAATATTATAGCAATAATAGCTACAAATGAAAATCCTATAAAATAGGTGCCAAAAGGAATAATCCGAAACGTTCCTTCCAGTCTTACTATAACTTGGTCAAATTCATCGTAATGAGTTTCAATTGCAAGAATTCCTCTAGTATCAAATTCTTTTTCCCATAAATAATCCTTTCCAGTATCACTTCTTCCCTGTTTGAATATCGAATACCCAATTCTATAATACTCCGATGGTAAATTTTCCATAACTGCGTCCAAATAACCGTCAATTGGAGTAAGGCAGAATAGATAATCGTTGAAATTTTCGGGGAGCTTAGCAATATTGATAGACCTCACATCTCCACTCAAACCCCAATCAGCTTTATAATCCCAAAATTCTACTTGTACTATCCAAAAACTATATGACTCATCAATTTCTCTAATAACCATTCTTATTTGGTCTTCTAACTCAAAATTGGGATCAAATCCAAATACTTCTCTAAAGCTGTTTAAATCTAATTGCGTTACCTCCCAAACTAATTCAGTCCCCTCGTTAAACCCTACGCTATGTTCGGAATCTTGCGCCTTAACATTGAAATTAAGGCAATAGCTAAATATAAAGAAATTTAACAAAACAATTGAGTAAATAATTTTATGTTTTTGTTTCACTTTCCCATCAAAAAGGTTTTATGTAAAATTTTTACAATAGTATATCTTTTAAAATAATTTGAAAAATAAATATTTTCTTTAATTTAAAAATTTGATTTAAGATTTTTGTATCTGTTAATATTTGTATAACATTTGTAATTATTCAAGATATCTCGATTAGACCTTAAATATCAATAATAACATTTATTTTCGAATTTAATATTGAAATCATTTTATAATAGTTCATATCAAATATTTAATTATTAATTATTTAATTAAAATTAAAATTAATTCAATTTAAGGTGAAAAATTTTGAATAAAGAAGAGATCTGTTTTTTGTCCGCTTATGACATGTTAGAAAAAATTAAGACGCAAGAACTGACATCTACCGAAATTACTGAAACTATAATTGAAAGAGTTGAAAAAATAAACCCAATAATTAATGCTTATTGTACCACTACATTCGATTTAGCCCGAGATATGGCAAAAAATGCAGATGACGCTGTTAAAAAGGGAGAAAAATTAGGATTGCTTCATGGGATTCCAACATCAATTAAAGATTTGATGTTAACTAAAGGAATAAGAACTACTTTTGGATGTAAAATTTACGAAAATTTTATTCCCGAAGTTGACGAAGTCGTAGTTAAACGCTTAAAAAATGAAGGGATGGTTTTAATTGGTAAAACTAACACGCCTACTTTTGGGTATTGGACAATAACAGACAATTTTATATTTGGTCCCACAAAAAATCCATGGGATTTAACCCGCAATTCTGGTGGATCGAGCGGAGGAGCGGCAGCTCAAGTATCAGCTGGTCTTGGACCATTATCCCTAGGGTCTGATGGCGGTGGTTCTATTCGAGTTCCCAGTAGTTTCTGCGGTATCTTTGGGCTTAAACCAACTTTTGGAAGAATCCCACGTTATCCTATTCACGATGTAGCATGGGTCACAATGGATCATTACGGACCAATGGTAAGAAACGTGAAAGATGCTGCCCTTATGTTGGATGCGATGGCAGGAGTAGATCTCGCGGATAAATATTCGTTAACTAAACCTAGCTATAAATACCTTGATATCGTTGAAGATAGGCCTACTAAACTTAAAATTGGTTATTCGTTAAATTTAGGGTTTATTAAAGCTATTGATGAGGAAGTTGAAAAGAATTTCTTACAGGCAGTTTCTAAATTCGAAAGTTTAGGTTGGGAAGTTGAAGAAGCTAAAATCAAGATAAAGAAACAGTTTAAAGCACATTCTACATTAGTTACTGCTGGATATGCCTATGATTTAAAACGTTATTTAAAAGAGTGGCGCGATAAACTGGAGGTTGATTTCTTGAGAATGGTTGACGCTGGTTTTGGATATTCAGCCGTGGATTTAAAACTAGCAGAAGATTTAAGAGAAAAAGTTCATGACACGGTTCATCAGTACTTTAAAAATTATGATTTATTGTTGACGCCCGCGACAGGAGTTACTGCGTTAAAATTGGGTGAGAGATTTCCAGCCAAAATTAGAGGTAAAAGCGTTACTCCCACTGAATGGTTTTCCTTTTTAACTCCATTTAATTTGACGGGGCACCCTGCGGCATCAATTCCTTGTGGTTGGACCGAGGATGGATTACCAGTTGGATTACAAATCATAGGTAAGCGACTTGATGAGGCTACCGTTCTTCAAGCCTCTAAAGCATTTGAAGATATTGCTCCATGGCAAGATAAAAAACCACAATTCAATTAATTATAATATTATTTTCTTTTTTTTTTAAAATGACTTCATATTTGACGTTGTAATATAAGTAGAGTCGCCAATAGTTATATCATTTTTTATTAAATCTTCTAAAATTGAGTAATCGCCTATAATACTGTTAGAAGAGATAATTTTCTTCAATATCACGCCATCTCCTATTACTGATTCGGAGAGAATGCATTTTTCTAGTTCTAGATCGTCCCCAATCGAAACATTTGGACCTATAATTGAATTTTTAATTCTTACATTTTCTCCAATCAACACAGGAGGTACTATTTTCGAGTCTACTATATTTCCTGATTTGAACATGCTTTCGTAAAGAGGATCTTTCAATTTACTCTCAGACA
Source organism: Promethearchaeia archaeon (assembly GCA_029856105.1). GTDB lineage: Archaea > Asgardarchaeota > Lokiarchaeia > Sigyniarchaeales > SOKP01 > SOKP01. The sequence continues at coordinate 4,120 of JAHQWH010000071.1, forward strand.
ATAAATGACGATTTCCCTGAAGTAACGTTTCTGGCCTTCCAAAATCTAAGATCTCTTTCTGCATTACGTTACCCTTAAGCTTTATTCCCTCTTCTATAAGTTGTTCGATTATGGGTGTGAATTGGTGTTCCTTTCCATTTACTATCTTCATCTTACTCTGTTCCTCTAAAAGCTCAAATAATCTAGAAACGGACTTCTTTCCAAAAAGATATGCACCGGAAACGGCATAATCAGAAATGTGATCTTGTGGTTTTTCAACAATTTTAGTTATAAAATCATTAGTGTCTAATACTGTAACTCCGTAGAATTGAGGGTTCTCAACTTTCTTAATATTAATAACTCCATCGCAATTTCCTTGATGATAAGTTAATAAAATAGAAGAATAATCTTCCATTGGTAATCTATCACTTAAAAATATAAAACAATCGTCGTCAATAGCAAATTCCTTAGCTAACAATATTGCGTCTCCAAGACCGCTGAAAAAAGGAGTATCAGCCGAAAATCCTAGAGGTTTCTGTTCGATAAATTGAAGCTTGAAATAATCTGAAAAGTGCTCAATTAGGTATTCAGTAATCTGCCTTTTTTTATACCCGACTATAAAAACTATAACGGTTCCTTTAGGAAAAGTCCTTTTTAACTTTATAAGTATGTGATCGATTAACCTTTTTCCAGCAACTTTTAGAAAAGCTTTGGGTTTTGAATAAGTAAATGGTTGTAATCGTTTTCCAACCCCTGCAATTGGGCAAATTATTTTCAACTTAAACATCAACTATCTAATATATCTCTTAAAATTTCATAATATTCCGCTTCTTTTAATTTTTCTTTTACAAGATTTTTTAATTTTCTTAAATAGTAGTTATCTGAAGTCGTTTTCGTCGTGTTTTTAAGTTTCTTATTTAAAGCTATTCGCGTTTTTTCATCTAAAAAATTGACCGGAATAGATTTATAATTATTAAGCAAATTTTTTTTACTAAATTCTCCCGAAGCTTCTTTTTGTTGTTCCAAACTGGCAGTTAGAATTAAATATAAATTTGCGACCCACGTTTCTATTCTTTCTAAATCTCCTTTTAAATAAGATCTATTAATTAACCAATCCTTAAACTCAATAACACTGTTCAAAAATTCCGTTCTTTTATCGTTTTTATTACTTGCGTTTTCATTCTTCTGTACTATTTTACGAATCTTTTGAACTTTTAAATCTTTTCTTTCTTCTTTAGACAATTTGGCGTATGTGTCCTCTCTTAATTTTTTTTCCTCAGAGGTATCTTTATCGCCCAGCCATTTATCCATTGACATTATTCTAATAATAATTAAAGTTTGATTCTAAAAATTACTTATTTATTAAATAATTAATATAAAGAAAAAATTCCGTTTAAAATCTAAGAGAGATAGTTTAATATTGATTTAAGTTATTAATATATATAGAATGAGAGTAAAAGGATTGATATTTGATTTTGGTTTTACACTGTTTTCCTTTGAGAATCCGTCAATTGAAAAATATTACGATTGCTTTAATCGTGGATTATTGAAATCACTTTTTATTCTAAAACAAGAGAAAATTATAGAAGAAAAAGAAATTGATAGTTTTATTAAAATCTTCAACAGAAAAAGAAATACCTTTTTTAAATCGTCAATAAAAACAAAGGAAGAATTTCCAACTACACTATTATTCAAAAGCGTATTGACTGCGTTAAAAGAAAGAGGTTATAATATTAAAGACGAGAATGTTAAAGAAGAGTTTATAGAAAACTTAGCGGAAATTTATCATTCTTGTGAAGAGGAAGAATGGAAACCCTATAAAGAAACGAAATTTACCTTAGAATCATTATCTAAATCCTCGTACCTAAAAATAGGTCTTATTTCAAATCATCCAAACCATAAAACTATAAATAATTTGCTCAAAAATAATGAAATGAAACATTATTTCGATGCAATCGTTACTTCTGCAAAATTTGGTAAAAGAAAACCCAATCCAGATATTTTTTTCTATACATTAAAGAAAATGGGATTAAATAAAGACGACGCAAAGGATTGTATGATGGTGGGTGACGAAGCTGCCGACGCTGTTGGGGCTGATAGGGCAGGCATGCAACTCATCTTAAAAGAAAGAGAATACGAATTTCCTTTTGAAAGAGAAATCAATTTGCCAAATTTAATAAAAATAAAATCGATTAAAGAAGTATTAAATTACATAGAATAGATATAAAGTAGCCCAGAGGGGAATTATTCCTTCTATAAGAAGTTTTAAGAAGATTGAACCCCTGATCACTTGCTTCGCAGGCAAGCGTCTTATCCACTCGACTACTGGGCTAAGCTTTACTGCTTTTCCTAT
>JAHQWH010000072.1 GCA_029856105.1 Promethearchaeia archaeon
AACCGAAAAAATTCATTACGACCCAAAGGTTCTCAATACCAAACAGAAACTTGTTAATCTTGTAATAGGGTTAGTATTAACCATGGTTTTTTATTTTGCATTAAGCGTTTATTCATCTGATTTTTTCATTTGGAGATTTACTAAATATTTCATACTAGCGTTTTTAGTTATTACTTTAGTCCCTTGGATCTTCACAAAAATTAAACGAGATTAAAAAAAATTAAATAATCTAAAATCTTTTTTTTATTTTTATTATCAAATCTTTGACTGTTGTAGCAAAAGAATGTTAATTTAGAATTCAGAAACAAGTCATAACAATGTTTATTAACTTACTTTGAATCTTATTTAATTGAACCTTACTTACATATAAATAATAAAATTATGTCGCGCGAATCTCAAGAATTAACAAGAATAGCAAAAAAAAGTTATGGGGAATCCATTTCCGATGGTTTTCGCTTATTTGGAAAAAACTGGTCAAAAATTATCGTACCGCTCACCCTTTTTTATGTAATTTACTTGCTTTTAAAGACTTTTTTACTTGCAGATCTGAATTGGCAAGGTTATGTTTTTGGAGATATAATTGGTACGATGGATCCTTCAAACTTGACGGAAGCTGATGTAGCTCAACTGCTAAGTCTTTTACTAATTGGTCTTATCGCTATCTCTATAGATAGTATTATTTACTCTTTATTTACAGCCTTAGCTATGAGTTCCGTGAGTATTTACCTCTACAAGAAGTACTTAAACTTAGATACTGATTTCGTTCAAGATATAAAGAAATCGTTTAATTCCAAACTATTTGTAGTCCTTGCGATTCTTGGTCTTGGATTTCCACTTGGGATCTGGTTTTTATTGGTTCCTGGAATTGCAATTTTCGGACTCTATATTTGTTCAGTATTCACTTATCAATTTGAAAACATAGAAAAACCTATCAAACAAGCAAGGGTAATTACCAAAGGAGCATTTTGGAAAATCATTGGAGTTTTTGTTATCAGCACTTTAATTATCCGCGTTATTAGTGTGATTTTCGGTTTTTTCTTAAACCTTATTTGGGATGTGAACGCCTCTACATTAGCTTCGTGGTACAATCCAGCAAGCAGGAGATATGATATGCTATTTTTGAACGATTTATTGAATAATTTAATATCAATCATTCTTGGACCACTTTTTATATGTTTATTGACCACTCTTTTCACATCGTTAAAAGTAAAATTCGATTTAGGATACCGGCGAGGCTATTATCAAGGGCCAACTGAGTCATATAAACCAGAACAGGTTCAAGTTCAACCAGAACATGCCGATTCGGACTTATATTGTCCCGTTTGTGGGTATCACATGGGATTCAAATCTAAATTTTGTCCAAATTGTGGAGAATCTCTTGATTTTAAAGTCTAATAGAAAAAAAATAATCACACATCTTTAAAATAAAAAAAATATCTTTAAGGAATAAAAAGGATAAAAATCTAAGAATGAAACGATTAACTATATGGTTTAAAAAAATATATGATGTAGGAAATACAAGAAAATTTTGTTTCATCACGGGAACCTTTTTTGGTTTGTTGACATGGTTAACCAGAAGTATAATTTCAATTAATCAAAGAGAAGCTGTGATAATTGCATTTTTATACAGCATAATATCTGGTATAATGGCGGCTTCTCCATTGATTTTAGTGGGAATTATCAAATACCCAAAATCAAGAGGGAAAAAAGACCCTTAAGTTTCCTTTTTGGTTAACAAATAAATAATTAGGTTTCTTAGATAATTATAGAAAACTTAAATTTGAAATTTATATATAACGACAAATAGAGGGAACTCATTTATGGAAATTTCGAAAAAATGGTTTAAGAATATAGATAGAAAAACATCTTATCTTTTTATTGGATTCTTCCTTGGCGTATTTAGCTGGCTCTTATTCAATTTGGGTGCTCCAGAAACCGCTTATATTAATTCCTTATGGATAATTGTGCTTTATGCTCTTACCTGGTGGGTTGTTGGGTATTTTAAGCAATTTAGGTTAATAAGGTTAAATAGGAAAGAAAAACTTTTTTTAGAAAATCTTTTAAAGAAAAAAGGTTTAGAATTTGAAATTTTAAATCCTATACCTATAGAAAATCAAACATATATAATGAAAAGAATTTACGAAGATTTAGAGATCTATTTCGATATCAATCGCTCTGAGTATCCTATAGAATACAATCCACAACAAAAAATGTTCAAAATTTTTTATGACGGTAAAATGAAATCAAAAAAAGAAATTTTAAAAATTTTGATTAGAAAATTTAAAACAGATTTTACAATAAAAACCTTAGTATAGCGATTCAAATAATTAGTTTTATTTTTTACCAATATACTTCTTTCAGCGTTTGATGATACTCATTAAGCGATTTTATTTCAATTTTCTTTTCACGCGTATTTTTTATAGCGTCGATAACAGCTTTTGCTAGCTGTAAATTAATTATTACGGGGATATTGTAGTCTACTGCCATGCGTCTAATTTTATATTCGTCTTCCATAATGGTTTTAAATTTATCCTCGATTGTAGTTGGTAGAGGAATGTTTATTACCATATCAATACGCCCATCTTGCAGACATTGTATGATATTAGGCTCCATTCCATGTTCATGGACCTTATAAAGTCTCACAGCTTTAATATCGTTTTTGTTTAAAGCTTTTTTCGTGTCCTCTGTAGCAAAAATCGTAAAACCTAAATCTCTTATTTTTTTGGCTAAGGGAATAATTTTTTTCTTGAGTTCGTTTCCACCAACTGAAATTAGAACATTTCCCCCTTCTATAGGTATTATTTGTTCAGTTGCTTCAAGAGCTTTAATTAAAGCATCTGGAAAATCGTCTGCAATTATACCGATCTCTCCCGTACTCGCCATTTCAACTCCAAGAATAGGATCTGCTTTATCAAGTCTCATGAAAGAAAACATGGGAGCTTTTATTGATACATAATCTCCAATAGGAAGTTTCATTAATCGTTTTGGAATCTTCTCTCCCATTATAACTTCAGCTGCAAGTCTCATTAAATTTATGCCTCGAGATTTCGAAACATAGGGCATACTTCTACTAGATCTTAAATTGCATTCAATTACGTAAACTTCGTTATTTTTAACGAGATATTGAACATTAAAAGGACCTTGAATTTTTAATGCTAAGGCAATTTTATCCGTATAATCTTCAATTTTAGATGTAACCTCATCGGATACTGTTTGAGGAGGGATTGCCATAGTAGCATCTCCACTGTGAATACCTGCATTCTCGATGTGTTCTACAATAGCACCGATAAATACGTTTTCACCATCGCATACACCATCACACTCAATTTCCCTAGCACCCGTGAAGAACTTAGTAATAACAACGGGAAAATCGCTTGATATGGAAGATGCGAGATCTAGAGTATCAATTAGCGTTTTTTCATCGTAAGAAACCCTCATAGCAGCACCACTTAATACATATGAAGGTCTTACGAGTATTGGATATCCCACTTTCTGCGCAAATTCGATGGCTTCTTCTTTTGTGGTCAAAGCGTTCCATTCAGGTTGCTTTATATTTAATTGATCTAATAAGGTGCTAAATTTGCTCCGATTTTCTGCCATATCGATTCGCGTTCCATGAGTTCCCAAGATATTTATACCCGTTTTACGAAAGATTTCAGAATATTTAGAAAATTTTGAAGCTAAGTTTTGAGCTATTTGTCCTCCTGCGGATACTACGATACCGTCTGCTTTCTCGAGTTCGCAGATATCTAACACTCTTTCTCCGGATAATTCCTCAAAATAAAGCTTATCTGAAATGTCGTAATCAGTTGATACTGTTTCAGGGTTATAATTAATCATTATTGCTTGGTCGATTCCCAACTTCTTTAAACCCCATAAACAATTGACTGAGCCCCAATCAAATTCTACAGAAGCCCCAATGCGATATGTCCCCGAGCCCAATACAATAACTTTTTTAAGATTAGAATCATGTTCCTTTTCAAAATTAATATCGTGCTCCGATGCACTGTATGTTAAATATAGATAATTAGTCACTGCGGGCCATTCGGCGGCTAAGGTATCGATTCTTTTAACGTAAGGATGAATATTTAGTCTTCTTCTCATTTGTCGGATGAATATTGTATCAACGCCCATTATCTTAGCAATTTGTCCATCTGAAAAACCGAATCTTTTAGCACGCTCTAGCCAATATTTTTTCTCATCGTCATCTGATTCAAGCAATTCAATATCTTTTATCTGACGGTTAAGATCTACTATGTTTTTTAATTTATACAAAAACCATTTATCAACTCTTGATAAACGATATATTTCGTCGATTGAGATTCCTCTTTTAATTGCCTCCGCGATTCTAAATAGCCGTAAATCCGTAGGATTTCTTAAAGTATATTTTAACTCGTTAACATCTTCAATTGGTTCTAAATTATTTGCTACAAAACCTTTCATTCCAATATCTAACATTCTTACGGCTTTTTGGAGTACTTCCTCAAATGTTCTTCCTATACTCATAACCTCTCCTACACTTTTCATCTGGCTTCCTATGCGGCGATCAACTTTATGAAACTTCGTTAAATCCCATCGTGGAATTTTTAGAACTAAATAATCTAATGCGGGCTCAAAACAAGCGGTTGTTATACCTGTTATTTTATTTTTAAGCTCTGGTAAGGTATATCCTATCGCCAATTTGGCAGCTATGTATGCTAAAGGGTACCCAGTAGCTTTTGATGCCAACGCAGACGATCTCGAAAGGCGTGCGTTGACTTCAATAACTCGGAATTCTTTTGAAAAAGGATTTAATGCGTATTGAATGTTGCATTCGCCGATAATCCCAAGACCCCTAATAACTCGAATTGAAGCAGACCGAAGCATGTGGTATTCTTCATTAGTTAATGTTTGACTCGGTGCTACAACTATACTCTCTCCTGTATGAATTCCCACAGGATCGAAGTTTTCCATGTTACAATTTATAAAGCAATTATCCACAGAATCTCGTACCACTTCGTATTCAATTTCTTTCCAACCCCATACGGATTCTTCGATTAAGATTTGATTAATCCTCGATTGGGCTAACCCTTTTTTTGCCATTCTTTCGAAATCTTTCATGTTATCAATGATACCTGACCCTCTACCTCCTAAAGTATAAGCTACTCGGAGCATTAAAGGAAAACCAAATTCTTTAGCTACTTTGATCGCCTCTTTATATGATGTTACCGCTTTACTTTGGCACACTTTTGCATCTGCTTCATTCATAGCTTTTACAAATAATTCCCGATCTTCAGTGACCTCAATTGCCTCTATAGGGGTTCCAAGGACTCTTATGTTATGTTTTTCTAGTATTCCTTGCTCTTTTAGTTCGACACCGACGTTTAAAGCTGTTTGACCTCCAAATGCCAGTAAAATGCCATCTGGTTTCTCTTTTTTTATTACTTCCTCCACGTATTTTACATTGATGGGAAGTAAATATACTTTATCAGATAAAGTAGGGTCAGTTTGAATAGTAGCAATATTAGGATTGATTAATATCGTTTCTATACCTTCTTCTTTTAATGCTTTTAAAACTTGACTTCCGGAATAATCAAACTCTCCAGCTTGCCCAATTCGAATGCCGCCAGAGCCCAAAATTAAAGCTTTTTTTATCGATATATCTAACGGCATAATCATAACTCCATTTGTTCGATAAATTTATCAAATAAATACAACGAATCTAAGGGTCCTGGACAGGCCTCAGGGTGAAATTGAACGGCAAAAATAGGCTTACTATCGTGAATTATCCCCTCGTTTGATTCATCATCTATGTTAGTGAGAAATTCGCTAAAACCTCCCTTTTCAAAGTCTTTCACGCAAAAACCGTGATTTTGAGATGTGATATAGCATCGTTTCGTTATTGGATTAATAACCGTTTTGTTTCCGCCTCTATGACCGTATTTTAACTTATAAGAATATCCACCGGCAGCTATGCCAATTATTTGATTCCCCAGGCATATGCCCATGGTAGGAATATTATTTTTGATTAAATTACATGCTACTTCAATGGCTTTCTTGCACATTTCGGGATCTCCGGGCCCGTTGGATATGAATACGCCATCTGGTTTATAGCTCATAATTTCATCGTAAGAATAGTTATACGGAACTAAAATTACTTCTCTTTTCCTTTTAACTAAATTTCTAAGAATATTATTTTTAACTCCCAAATCAATTACAATTACCTTACCTTTCGCATTAAGAGGGATAAATTTCTTTACTTCTTTAGTCGAAACTTCGCTTGCTAAATGTCTAATGTTAGGATCGGCCACATTTTTGGCTTTCGCTTTTAACTCGTCAATTTTAGGTTTTTCACCCGGATTAAACACCGCAAGTAATCCAACTTGAACCCCTTCTTCTCTTAAGATTTTAGTTATCGCTCTAGTATCTATCCATTCTATTCCGG
>JAHQWH010000073.1 GCA_029856105.1 Promethearchaeia archaeon
TCATTCGTGTTTAAATTGTAGTAATACTGAGATCCAGTTTCAGCAAAATTATCCCAACCTAATGATACAATTGCCCCAGAGATGTGTTGTTTAGTTTCATTATCTCTGTAGAACACGGTCAGATTAATAAATTGATTAACTTCGACTTGTATCGTCTCAAGAGCGCTTGTTGGTGTTTCCTTTATCTCTAGTTGTAGTTCAGACGCAATTTCGTAAACCTCGACGTAAATTTGAATACTTTGAGATTCATAATTATCTAATTGAGCGATTATTGATAACACATTAAAGCCTAAACTTAGACTATTTGAATTTAAGGTATAATTGTATTGTGTGCCAATTTCACTGAAATTACCAACAGTAAGAAGGGTAACTTCTGCTCCGCTAAGATGGCCCTTTGTTATATCATCTCGGTAAAAAACAGTTAAATTTAAGATCTGATTTACTTCAATTTGAATAATATCATTATTTGATTTTTGAATCTCATTTACATGTAATTCAAATTCGGTTGCTCTCTCAAAAACTTCAATATAGAGTTGAATCATTTGTGATGTATAATTTTCAGACTGAGCATTTATAGTTAGTACGTTAAATCCTAAGTTTAACACATTTGAATTTATAATGATAGTAAATTGATCATTATTCTCAGTTAAATCACCAAAATTTGTTATTGTTACATTAGCTCCACCTAAATGCTGATTTGTAAGATCGTCTCGATAAAAAACAGTTATATTCATAACTTTATTATATTTAATATTCACGGTATTATTGTTTGTTTTGAGGGTATTGTTTACATATAATTGGAGATCGGTTGGTCTTTCAACTACATCAACGAAAAATGGAATAAATTCAGTCTCGTAATTAGATTTTTGGGCAGTCACAGTCAATGACCATATTCCTATTTCAAGATCAGTACTATCAATTATTATAGAGTAATGTTCTAATAACCCATTTTCAGTTATTTCCCCTGAAACCTTACCGCCAAGTTGAACATTGGCACTTGAAATATGGGTTCCCGTTTGATTATCTAAATATTTTATCGTGATGTTTACTGTGTTTCCTAATGGTATTTGAATAAATGGATCTGTAGTTTTATTAATAGTTTCTAAAAATAGTTGAGATTCAGTTCCATAATCTGCAAATGTCTCTACATATGTTATATTTAAGTAGACATCGTCTATAGAGATGGTGATGTTGTTACTTAAACTGAAGGTATTTGCTATAAATACCTGCAAGGAGACAGAAATATTAGCATCCTTTAAGATCAAATTGGTAACATCAAATCCTCCTACTTTTGCGTCTTGCCATGAGGTAGTAGCAGAGCTCAATCGAACAGTTTCTGGATGCTGGTTATTGTTGATTATAATTCTAATTTCTGAAAAAGGGGATAAAGACGCAGGCCAATCTTGATTTATCTTATATCTAAATTTCAGATTAGCATCTGAAACATGAATATTGCTTCCAGAAATGGTATTTCCTTTCTGATTCCACGAAATAGATGAAAATTGATCTACTTTTCGCTTGTAATTGAAAGTGAGATTAAAAGAATTAAATATTAACGCATTCCACTCATCATAATCGGGAAAAGCATTATCTTCACAGTAAATGTCGATACCCATAATTATTGTAAAATTAGAATGAGAATTATCTTTTTCAAGAGCTAAATTAAGAGCGGTTATTAAATCATTTTCACTTACATAAGTTAATTCTCTATCATTAATTGTCAATATTGAGGGCAAATCTTGTCCTAAATCAGATGTTTTATTTTCGGCAACTCTGAATGCATAACTTAGATTTAGATCAGCAATTTCAACGTAAAACGTAGCAGAATCCCAGATTGCTTCTTGAGGAAGAGGACTATCACCTGGAGTATCGACTGTATCTTCAACACTTGCGTTGAAGAATACTTCAAGTGAGGCGGATATAATTTCATAATCAGACATATCAACTGATATACTTACATTTTTCCTAAAGTGAACCGATGGAAAATTATGTACTTGACCAGCACCTCCATTTTCAGATTCATCTAAATAATGATATACATAACAACCCGTTTCATTAATTTCAGCGACATCAGGTAGAAGGTAATCACCATTATTGTAAATGTCCCAGCCATACCATGTAGAAGAATTTACCTTACCAGCAGTTAATGAGAAACTCGAATCTTCTCCTACAACAATATAATTAGCATTATCACCGCTTATGTTAGCACCTGTTGTGGAGTTATCTCCTTGAGCGCCCTGATTATAAAACCACTCATCTTGAGTAGAAAAACCATTATTATCAAGCCATTCCTGATTATATACCGTTTCAGCTGAACTATGAATAATTTCTGAATGCTTAGTTGGGTGTTCATAATTATAATTTAAGAAATTTGGACTTAATGGTATTAGAAAGAATAAAATTACTATAACAAAAATTAAACTGAAAGTTCTTATCTTTCTAATTCTATTTATTTTTTCACCCGCTAACCTCATTCGAGAGAATCGCCCCCTGCTTTTTTATTAATTTTATCTACATTCTCTTTTTCTATACTTAACATATCTTTATTATGTTCTATTACACTTGTTATGATGTTGTCGCGAGTATTTACTGTCAATGGTTTCAACTTCTTCCCTTTACTAATCTTTTTCCTTATTTTTCGCATCATCCTTACTTTCGGTGGATATTTAAAATGTGTTTGGTACAGAACGAAACCTACGCTTAATCCCACTAAGCCAGCTGTCAAAGATATTATTATTATGGTAATATCAGGACCGGGTGGTGCAATTACATTCAAAACTATTTCAAAATCATCACGAAAATCATAATTTTCTCCAGCATACGCATAGATAATAATACGATACGATCCTGCAGGCACATTATTTAATGTAGCGTCATATATTCCATCATTGTTCGAATCAGTTAAAATTCCCTGTCCATTTTCCCATATATAGGTCACAGTTGCATTCTTGATTATTCCTCCGAAATCAGTATTGTTAAGAACAATTTGAATAAGAAAATCATCACTTGGATCTATATCTACATGGATAAGACCAGAAGCAGTATCTATTGATGTACTCACTCTATTTACAGTGATTCTTATATCAACGGTATTTATTTGATATGTTGGTGCTTGAGCCACGATTGTGAATAATTTAACCCCAAGCAATAAATGAGAACTATTTAAAATGACTGAATATTGATTTAAAATCAAACTTTCTGTAAGATTCTCAGATAGGCTCTCTCCAATTAATTGCAACACTGCACTAGATATTTCTAATCCTGTCCGATTATCGTAAAATTTAAGAGTAATATTGATTAAGGTTCCGATAGGTAATTCTAAAACAGGATCAGCTGTCTTATCGATCCCATTTAAAAAAAGCTGAATTTGTGTAGCTCTTTCTACCACTTCTATGAAAAATTGGATTGATTTTGGTTGGTAAGTTAGTAATTGAGCAAATATCGTTAAAATATTGATACCTTGCTCTAATTGATTTGAATTAATGGTAATGTTAAATTGTGAACCAAATTCGTCCAAATTATTGACACCTAATAATTCAATGTTAGCTCCACTTAGATGAGTATCCGTAAGATAATCTTTATAGAAAATAGTTATGTTTATTAACTCATTTGCCTCGAACTGGATGGTGTTGCTTTGATTTTTTTGGATACCATTAACAAATAGAACTAATTCTGTAGCTCTTTCATCGACATTAATAAAGAATTGGATAGTTTGAGCTTGATAACCGTCTAATTGAGAAAATATAGTTAATATATTGATTCCCTTCGTAAGATTATTTGTTAGAATTGTAAAATTAAATTGTGTGCTAATCTCAACAAAATTCCCAAATCCTAGTAAATCAACATTCGCTCCTGTAAGATGAGAATTGGTATCATTATCTCTGTATAAGACGGTTACATTCAAAGACACATCAAACTGATAGTTTATTGTATCTCCATCGTTTCTTTCCACTCCTTCTACATAAAATTTTACATAAGTTGTTCTGATTTGAATGTTAATAAAAAATTGAATCGTTTGGGATTGATAATTATCTTTTTGAGTAAAAATAGTTAACACATTTACACCCTGACTCAACTCATTAGTGTTTAAGGTAAAATTATATTGATTTAAGGTTTCATTCATGCTTCCAAATCCTAATAAATCGACTGAAGCTCCATCTATATGTAAAGATGTTAGATCATCGATGTAAAAGATCGTTACATTTAAGAACTCATCGTATTGGGAAAAAATTGTATCACTATCAGATTTTAACTCGTTATTTATATATAGCATTAATTGAGTGGCTCTTTCTACAACATTAACGTAAATTTGAATTGTTTGAGATTGGTAATTATTTTTTTGAGCAAAAACCGTTAATACATTTACACCCTGACTCAAATCGTTAGTGTTTAAGGTAAAATTATATTGATTTAATGTTTCATTCATGCTTCCAAATCCTAATAATTCCACTGAAGCAGCATCTATATAGGTATTAGTTAAGTTATCTTCATAAAAAACTGTAAAATTCAAAAATTCGTTAAATTTCACCTCAATCGTTTCGTTATTACTTCTTGGAGTGTCATCAACTAAAAGCTGAAGTTCAGTTTCTCTCTCAATAACTTCGACAAAAATCTGAACAGACTCAGTCTCGTAATTGATTTTTTGTAGAGTGACAGTTAACACGCTTATTCCAAGGTCTAAATCTGCTGAGTTTACGATAAAATAATAATGTTCTAAGGCAATATTTTCAGTTAAATCACCAGAAACTTTTCCCTCTAATGTAGCGATATCAGCGCTAATGTGATTTCCACTTACATTATCTTTGTAGGTAACAGTAATATTTAACATATCCTTAATAGGAATTTGAATTACCGGATCAAGAGTTTTATCTTTTTCATCTAAAAATAATTCTAAATCTGTGCCATAATCTGGAAATGTCTCGGTATAAGATATGTTGAGATAGACATCATCTATAGAAATTGAATAGACTTGGTCTAACTCAAATGTATCCTTGAGAAATACTTCTATAGCGACTGTGATATTCTCACCTGTAGAAATTAAACTTGTTACATCAAATCCTCCCACTTTTGCTTCCTTCCACGAAGTAGTAGCTGATGTAAGTTTTATAATCCCTTCATCGAACGATTTATCGTTTATATAGAAAATAATTTCTGAAAGAGGTGCGGATGAAGGCCATGTATTGTTTACTTTATATTTAAAAAAGAATTTCGCATCTGTAACTTGGATATTAGCGCTATCAAGTGTGTTCCCTACTTGATTCCAAGAAGCAGTTGTCGATTGATCTATTTTTTTCTTTACTGTAAATGTTAAATTACACGTCTTAATAATTAAATCATCAAAATTATCAGGATCAGCGCTTTCAAGGTTATCTTCACTATATATATCAATACCCAAAGTAAGCGAGAAATTTGAATGCGAAGGATCTTTTTCAAAAGCAGAATTCAAAGCAGTAATTAAATCAATTTGGCTTACAGTTTCCAGTGGACTATCAGGTATTGTTAGTATTGTTGGGACGCTTGCATTTTGTTGTCCTAAATATTTTGTTTTATTTGAAGCAACTGGATATAATGGAGGATTATATTCTAAGTCTGAGATTTGAGAATAAAATGTTACAGAATCCCCTATAGCAAAGTTTTCCCAACTACCATCATCGTTGGGGGTGTCAACATTTGCATTAACAGAAGCATTTACAATTACTTCCAAAGATACTGAAGTTATAACATAATCTGACATGTCGATTGGTATACTTACATTTGTTCTCCACTGAGCACTTGGAAATTGATTAGGTCCATCATTCCAAAAATGAGAGACATAACATCCGTAAGATCTAATTTGGGCTGTATCTGGAGGGAGAAATCCCGTTTTATTAAAATATTCCCAACCAGGTGATGTAGATGAATTAATTATGCCCGATACGACGGTGAAAGTTCTTGTTTCTCCTAAAACTTCATAATTTGCTTGACCAGTACTCGTGGTAGCGTCCATATCTGAATTATCTCCTTCAGTACCGTTTTCCCAATACCAAGTTGGTTCGATTGGAGACTCAAATGTAGGGTTTTTTATCCATTGTTGCGTTACCGACCTTTGAGCGGAAGTCTTGACAAAATCAGTATCTTTATTTTCTTCGTAAGACACATCAAGATTATTTTGAATATAGGGAAAAAATAAAGAAGTAGTAAGCAAAATTAAAAATCCGATTGTTTTAAATTGTCGTTTTCTTTCTGTCAAACTCACTCACTCATCTATACCATTTTTACTATCAATTCCTATACAATTATGTTAAATAAATAAACTTCTAATTCGATATCTTAAAATCAATTATATAATATTCTATTTTTTAAAACTACACTGCTTATAGATCCTAATCGCTCTATCCTTAGGTTTACACAGGTTATTTG
>JAHQWH010000074.1 GCA_029856105.1 Promethearchaeia archaeon
ACAAAAAGTAATTTTTGTTATCAATTAATTCCTATGAAAATTAGGAAAATGAAAAAAAAAAAGTTTTTTACATAGTTTGGAAAGAGGTATGTTAAAATGGTCGTAGAAATAGATGTGTTATCAAATTTATGCCCCGAATGCGGGGGAAGTACAATTAATGTTCTAGAAAGAGGAGAAACTGTTTGCCAACAATGTGGTTTGGTTGTAGGTGAGAGAAATTTAGACATTAACCATAGCGGAATTAGAGCCTATTCTAAACACGAAAAAGATAGAAAGGAGCGTACTGGATCCCCTATGTCGATCTTGATGCCAGATATTGGTCTAAGTACTGTTATTGATAGAACAAAGATCAAAAATCCAGATTTAAGACGGGCCGCTAAGTGGAATACGCACTTATCTTGGGAGAAACGCAATATGTTAATGGCTATAACCGAATTAAAAAGAATTGGTGGCAACTTAAATTTTCCTGAAAGAGTAAAAAAATCAGCAGTACGATTGTATAAAGAAGTTTTTAAGAGACAATTATTGAGAGGCAGGTCAATTAATGGTATGGTTGCGGCGTGTGCTTATTTCGCGTGTAAAGACGAAAAAGTACCTATTACGCTTCAAGAGATTTTAGAGGAAGCTTCTATTAACGATAATATCGTAAAAAAGTGTTATAAAATATTGGTTCGGGAGTTAAATTTAAAAATATCGCATATCGATCCAATTACACTCATTCCACGTTATTGTGCAGATTTGAATTTAGGGATTGAGGTCGAAAAAGAGGCGATGCGCGTACTTCAAAATTTTATTAAAACTACGTCTATATCTGGCAAGGATCCTAAAGGATTGTGTGCGGGCGCCATATATCTTGTTGCGAAGTTGAGAAACGTTAAAGTGAGTCAGAAAGATATTTCGCGCGTAATTTCCGTTACTGAAGTCACATTACGCTCAAGGTATAAAGAACTCCTTAAAAATATCAGTTTTAATTTTGCTACATTAAATTAATTAATTTTTTGAAAGATTTTTTTACTATTTTTCTTTATTTTTTAAAAGAATTAGCAATTGATTTTTTAATTTTAAAATCTAATTTCTATAAATTGATGTAGATTTCGTTCTTATGCTAATTATTATGACTTAAAGAACGCTCGTACTTGTAAGAAGAACCATAATATAATCGGCAACGCCTTCAATAGAATCGGAAATAGCTTCTAAAATGTCGAATATGTTTCCGATAGTAAAAATTGTAAAGAAATTTACGTTATAGTCTGTTTCTTGAAGGCTTTTTCTTAATTTAATATTTAATAGGTCTACTTCGTGTTCGTATTGATTTATTAGTTTAGCGTACTCTTTCACATTTTTCCTTTTTTCCACTAAATCAATCACGATCTTATCTAAATATTCAACTGCTTCTACGGTTGTTTCTATTATTTTCAAGATAATATTTACGGTCTCTTCGCTACTTTGTTCCCAAAAACTTATTGGTATCGTAACAATTCTTCGAGCAACGCCAGTACTACAATTTGCTACATCATCCAATCTTTTTACTAAATGTGATAAGTTTAGTCTTATGCTGGGATTTAATTCTCCTTTAGAGACTTCTCTTTGGATTTTCCTTCTTAATTTATCCGCATCGTCTTCTAGAAGATCAACTTTATGAAAATTTTTATTAGATTTTTCGACATTTTTCTCTTTTAATAATAATTTTAGTCCAACTTCTAATTCTTTCACGCATTCTTGAACTATTTGTGCGTGCTTGATCGTTTTTTCCAAGACATTTAAAGCCGTTTCTCTTTTTAAAAATTCTATTAATGAACCCATTTTTATCACATTTTTTTATTTTTTTTGTAATGCTTTATATTACGATATATTATATATATTTTATTAGGTTAATCCAAATAAGTTAAATCCAAAATAAATAAACCCGGCAAGAACAGCTGCAATTGGAAAAGTTAGAACCCAATATATCCCCATTTTCCCTATTTCTTTATATTTTACTTCTTTTTTTTGAGATAGACTCATTCCGATTATACAAAATACAATGACATGACTATGAGATATGGGTAAACTTAATAATGTAGCTAACATAAGAATTAAGGCAGAACTTAATTGAATAATAAGACCTTCGCTAGGACGAGAATCAATCATCTGAGAAGCTAAGTTTCTAATAACATACCGTGCAGCAATATAAATTCCAAGAGAAGAGAAAACCCCGCAAATAAACGCAAACAATAGATACTGTTCTATATTCAATGATCCCTTATCGAATAATCCATAAAGAATACCTAATGCCTCACCTGAATTTGCCCCCACCCATATCTCAGCAAAGATAACAGCAATTAACAATAACCATTTGAAATATTTCTCAGATTTCTCGATCTGATTTAAACCTCTTAGGCGTGTTAGATAAGTTTTAGAAATTATTTTAAAAAGCACAAAAGTAACAATTAAACCAAATAAAGGAGATAAGAACCAACTAAGAATAACATTATTTAATTTCACCCAATTAAACGCTGTTTCGGGATTAACACCTCCTTGTGAAAAGGAATACACGATTACAACTCCAACTATGCTTCCTATTAGCGAGTGAGTGCTGCTTAAAGGAATTCCCGCGAAACTCCCAATTACTAACCAAACTATACTACTTATTAAAACAGTTAGCAACATAAAATCTGTATAAGTTAGACCCTCCCCTAATAAATCAGCACCTACAGTTTTTGCAACAAACGCAAAGCTAAAGGAGAACATCCCAGCACCAATGGCTATACCTCCAATTAATAACGCAACCTTAAACTTCAAAACGCCTGCTCCTACTAACGAAGATAAAGTTTCGTCATTAGCGCCTATTGCGAATGCAAGGGAGATTGCCAAAATAATTAAAACGATAACTAAAATTGAAGTTAGGTCGCCAGCCATATCAAATCATAGTTTTACATTTTTAATCGAAAATTAAATATTTAATCGCTAAAAATTGAATGTACTCTGAAAAACTCTTGATATGATCAGCTATCATCATTACGCCTTCAATTAATTCTTTCAAGTAAAGGAATGTCCTTGATAAATAATCCATATCATAATTATACAGCCTGTTAAGAAGTTGCCACTCTTCTATTCTCATCTTACGCCTTTTGTCTTTGATATTTTCGCAGATATCGTGCGCTTTGGTTAAATCAGAACCAATAAATTTGATTGCGTTTGTTAATTGATTTGAAATTGCTTTTAATGATTTAAGTATATTCAGTATTTGGAGTTTAAACTCTTCATCAGGAAATACAACTCTATAAAGGAGCATTTTATTAGCAGAAAATTCTCCAATATTTTTGATTTCGTTAATTTTATTAAATAGTTTTAGCCTATCCGCCTTTGAAAACATTAACTTAGATTTAAATATCTTAGATTCAAAAGCTTTTTTGATTCGAACTTCGGTATTAGTCTCAATAACGTAATTTAGGTTTTGTGTGAAATTGTCAAAATCTTCCTCAACAAGAAATTTAATACCTTCAATTAATTTCAAATTTTGTTCGTTTATGTTATCAACAAATAAGTGTGTTAATTCATCAATACTTAATTTTTTTAACTCTTTCTCACTTATCTCCTTCATACTGAACATAACCCATGAAAATTCTTAAATTTTTGATATATACAATTTATATATACGATTTATAAAATTATATAGAATAAATAATTTCTATTTAAAATTTAATTTAACTCTTTTTTTATTAATATCAAAACATACTATATTGTATGTTAGAAAACTAGTAGCCTTACTTGAAATTTAAATTGATATTTTTATTATCACCTTAAGATGCGCAATGTTCAAAAGTTCTACTTTTTTCGGTGTTATCACTGTGGTGAATGGTTTTATAGCAGTAAGATATTAAAATCAAAAAAATGTTGGAAATGTAGTCGGTCGTTTCAGTTTAAAAATTCTTTTAAAATTTCAAAGATGGTAACGCTCCAAGAAGCCATTAAAACTATTAAGAAACTAAAGATGAGTGGAGAAAAAGAATCTCTTTTATATTATCTTAACCCAAAAGATAATTTTAAATGAAAATTATTTAAAAAATAAAATTATTTAAACCTCTCCTCTTCAATCTTTTTAAGATTCTAAATATAATATTATTAAATTTTTATTAATAATTCATATACGGTGATTTGGTGAATACTATAGAAATTAAGGACGAATTAAAGCTATTTGATAACGATTTTATAAATCATTTAACTCAAGAAGCGGGAAACCAAATCGATTATTGGGATATAAGAGCAACGATAAGCAATGGAACAACTATAGATTTTACGGATCAAAAAAGTACAGAAATCTCTTCCTATGAAATTACCAATTGTGGAATAAGAACTTTTGTGAATGGAGGTTGGGGGTTTTATGTATTGAAAGATCTTAACAAAGATTTAATTAAAACAAACTTTTTAAAATCGATTAAGCTAGCGAAATTAACAGAGTCTTTATCAAAACACAAGTTCCAAATCAAAGAAGTTGACCCTATTAATAAGAATTTTAAAATTAAGAGTAAGAGAAAGCTGGCAGATGTAGACATTGAAGAAAAAATTCTTCTCGTAAAACATCACGAAAAGCTTGCATCTAACTATTCTAAAAAGGTAAAAAATACGCATACGATTTACATGGATGGCGTTAAAAGCTATGTTTTTATAAACTCGTTTGGTAGTAATATTTATCAAGATCTTTCATATTTACGCTTGTTGAACATAGTTTACTCCCAAAAAGGGGGTGTAATCCAAAGATCGATTAATTCTGTTGGAGGTTTAGGGGGATTCGAAATATTATCTACAGAGAAAGCAGAAAGTTTAAGCGTTAAAACAGCACAAGAATCGATTAAATTATTAGAAGCAAAATCTCCGGTTGGAGGAAAATTTACGATTATAGCCGATCCTAAACTTGCCGGAACCTTAATTCACGAAGCACTTGGACACGCGTGTGAAGCAGATTTGGTTTTGAGCAAGGAGAGCATATTGGAAGGAAAAATTGGTCAAGAAGTGGCTATAGACGACATTAATGTAGTGGATGATCCCTCAATGGGACAAGGTTCTAAATTTGGGTTACCTTATGAGTTATTTGGGAGCTATTTTGTAGACGATGAAGGGATTACTTCCCAAAAAACAGTGCTAATTGAAAATGGAGTGTTTAAAAATTATTTACATAACTTAGAAACCTCTTCTAGAATGAATGTATCTCCAAATGGCCATGGAAGAGCTGCATCTAGCTCTTTTAAGCCTCAAGTTCGAATGGGATTTACTTATATCGAACCAAAAGACTGGGATGTCGATGAAATGATTCAAGACACAAAAAACGGAATTCTTTGTGAAGACTTTTTATACGGTTATACGAATCCGACTACAGGAAACTTCCAATTTAAATGTAAATTTTCCTATAAAATTAAAAACGGAGAAAAACAGGAATTGATGAGAGATGTTGCGTTGTCAGGTATGATTTTAGAAGTTTTAAAAAAAATCTCCGCTATTGGTGATAAAAATACATTAGGCTTTTCATCTGGAATATGTGGTAAGGGTGGTCAAAGAGTAAGAGTCTGTGATGGTGGCCCATACATTAAGATCGACAATATAACCATAGGGGGATTGAATTAAATGGATAATACGATTGATATTTTTGACCTTGCCAATTATGGGATAAAATTCGCCGAAAAAAAGGCTCCAAATTTTAAATCCGCAGAAATTTTCGTTGGCAAGAGCGAATATTCAAACATCGAACTCGAAGAAAATTCAATAAAATACAGTGAAATTGGAAGTGACCATGGAGTTTCGATTAGAATTTACGATAAAAGAGGTTCTTTAGGGTTTGCGTTCACAAATAAATTAAATAAAAAAATTATTGAAAAAATTATTATAAACGCTATAAAGATGATGAATGTAGGCACTGCAGATCCTAACTTTCAAAATTTGCCATTAAAATACAAAACTTATCCTAATGTTAAACAATTATACGATACCAATATAAAAACATTAACCATCGAAGACTCAATTGAATACGTTAAAGAATTGATTAATGTATGTAAAGACGATGACTTAGCGATCTCTCAATCTGGTGATTTCACCTCTAATTGCAATACATCCTATGTAATCAATTCAAATGATATTGAAGTGTTTGAAAAAGAAACCGTATTTTCAATTTCCTCAAACATTATTGTAAAAAATAAAAGTACTGGAGAGACTTCAAATGGGTACGAATCCCAAATGAAAAGAAAACTAAAGGATATTAACGGAACAAACACTGCCATTGAAGCTTTAAAAAACGCGAAAAGAAATCTTAATAGAATTAAAATTAAGACCAAAAAGATGCCCGTAATTTTATCTCCTAAAGGAACTATAAATCTTATTTTGAACCCAATTGCTTCTGCCATAAACGCAGAACTATTTCAATATAAACGAAGTTTTCTGATTGATAAGAGAGAAAAAGTTATTGGTTCTGAATATTTAACTCTCGAAGATAACGCATTGATAGATGGTGCTGTAGGATCTAGTAATTTCGATGGAGAGGGCGTCCCTTGCAAGAATAAAAAAATAATAGATAAAGGATTTTTTTTGAAATCGGGCTTATTACACAACAGTTATACAGCAGGGAAGGAAGGCGTTGAAAGCACTGGAAACGCTTCAAGAAGGGCATTTAGTTCTGTTCCTTCTATAGGTATATCAAACTTCGTTATGCAAACTGGAACTTCTTCTGTAGAAGAAATGATACAAGATGTTCAAGAGGGTATATTCTTAAATTCTACCGGAGATTCGGCAAATATGGCTACAGGGGACTTTAGTGGATTAATCTCTCAAGGAAATTTAATTATAGA
The DNA here is from genome assembly GCA_029856105.1 of Promethearchaeia archaeon. GTDB lineage: Archaea > Asgardarchaeota > Lokiarchaeia > Sigyniarchaeales > SOKP01 > SOKP01. The sequence goes on from JAHQWH010000074.1 coordinate 6,816, forward strand.
TGGAGAAATAAAACAAGCTCTAAACGAAACTATGTTTGGAATAAATTTATTGGATTTATTTAAAAATATTGATGCTGTATCAAAAGATTATAAAATATATGGACCATTTAAAGCCCCGTATGTAAGGGTCAAAGATGTTCAAATTATTGGATCTAAAAATTAAATCATCACGATTGAATTCATTACTAAAATTAAGATTTATTTCATTTTCACGATTGTTAAGAAGTAATATTTAATCTTACATATACAACATCATAAAATCTTCTAATACCTGCAGAAGGGATTTCCCATAATTCCGCAATTATAGTTTGATTCGTTCCGGCTTGTGAAAAGGAAATGTTAAATGCACTTGAAATCCAAACCTCTCTATGCGGTAAAGTAATCGTAGATGAATTTACAAATGAGATTGCGTTTAACGAGGGGAATGGGCCTAGTACAGTATCGTTATTTCCCTTCAAAATTTCTATATGGAATGAAAAATCCCGATTTAAATAATTTCCAACAGAAATATAAAAAGTAATATTTTCATCAATTGCAGCATTTGTAGGGTAATTTTCTGCTTTTTTGTCAGAATTTAAAATACCAAGATACCAATAACCCGGTTTAGGAGTTATTACGGCATAAATTATAAAGCCAGACACAATAAATATACCGGTTATTAAGAGAATTTTGAGAATTTTGTCAAATTCTTCAAAACTATTAAGTACTTTTTTTTTTCCTTCTTTACTTTTCATTTTGAACATTATTTTTAAACCAAGCTATTGTTTTCAATAACCCATCTTTTAAAGAAGTTGTAGGTTGCCAATTTAGAATTCTTTTTGCCTTTCTTAAATCAGCAGATCTTCTAACAGGATCGTCGATAGGCAAAGGTTTGAATACAATTTCTGAATTAGAATTAGTCAATTCTATTATTATTTTAGCTAATTGTAAAATAGTGTATTCTTTATCGTTACCCAAATTAATAACTTCTCCAATTGCTTCGTCTTTATAAACTACCTTTAAAATTCCTTCAATCTCATCTACAACATAAATGAAAGAACGAGTTTGAGAACCATCGCCAAAAATTGTAATATCTTCGTCGCTTAACGCTTGACGAATAAAATTTGGAACAACTCTTCCAAACTCCGGTCCAGATCTGATTCTTGGTCCAGAAGTGTTAAAAATTCTTATTACTTTCGTTCTGATTCCGTGTTGTAATTCATACGCCTTGACAAAAGCCTCTCCAGCCCTTTTAGACTCGTCGTAACAACTTCTGGGACCTACGGGGTATGCGCTCTTATAGGAAATCCTAATTAAGATTTACGTGCCCAAAATAGGTCTCAGGTGTCGGAATTGCTTCATCGGGAGGATTACCATACACTTCCGAAGTACTTGTATAGAAAAATAACGCATTATGGGCTTTTGCAATACCTAAAGCGTTCATCGTTCCAAGAGTATTACTTTTTAGTATTGGAATTGGAAATCTTTTAAATTCAAATGGAGACGCCCTGCTAGCCATATGCATAACAATATCAATTCTCTTAATATCGCCCACGCAAATCCCGTTTGGATGATGAGTCATTCCAAAATAAATAGGTTTAGAAATATCGTGATTAATAAAACGGAAATTTTCTTTTTCCATCAAATGAGAGATGTTATCGAACCTCCCTGAAGATAAATTATCTAAACATATGCAATATGCCCCTTGATTTACTAAAACATCGCAGACCCAAGAACCCAGGAATCCTGCGCCTCCAGTTACTAAAATAGTTTTATCTTGAAATGTAATGTTATCTTTTCTAAGACGATTAATTATTTCAATAACATCATCTTGTACATTATAAATCATTATCACTCTCTCTTGTTTTTAAAGTTATAAATCTAATCAATATTAATAAATTTATTACTCTATTAAAGTAATCTCAGTTTTTAAAATTCGTCGTATTTTAAACCCTTAATTTTATACCTGTTTTATCTTCAAATTCATTGTAAAAGTTCGAAAATCGTGGGAATAAAGCAGTTTTCACTTCACAAGATATACAAGAAATCTTGATTGCATTCTTCAATAAAGATTGATTATTATAAAGCCCAAGTTCTGATAAAATATGAAGAATTTCCCAAATTTTTTTACAATATTTGTTAATTTCTTGTAGTTTTTCAATATCAGCTCTTTCTGGATTTAAACTTAACTTTTTCATGTGATTTTTAAGTTTTTCAGCGATATCTCCATCTTCCACTTCAAGATTCTTTAATAAGACAATTAATCGTGAAGTATGGGTAATTAGATCTTTCTCATACCTAGAGATTAATTCACTATGAGAATTCTTAGTATAATTCCTTGGTTTTGCAAATTTTAAACGAACAATAGACTGCTTGTAATTAAAGAAGGTTCTTAATTGTCTTGAGAGTTCGTTTATTCGCTCTTCACCCTCTATCAAATACCATTCATGAAATATGTTTTCTTCATCATATTCCAAATATGGTTCATCACAAAAGTCATCATCAATAATAGTTAGTTTATCATTATTATGTTCCATAACAGCATTATCTTACCTTTCTATATAAATAAAAAAAAAAGAAATAGAACAAATCAAAGATTTTTTTTTTAATATCAGATTTTTGAATTTAAAAAATCTTATTATATTAGACCTAAATTTAATCTTTGGATTACTACAAATAGAATTAGCGAGTTTTTTGTCCACAATATTGGCAGTATTTAAGCTCTAATGGATAATATTTATTACAACTAGAACATTTTTTTAAAGAATTCTTGAGAATCTCTCGTCCAAGCATTTCAAAGACATTTTCTACATTTTCTCCCGTCTTTGAAGAAACTCCAATTATTTCTCCCTGAAATTTGTATTTATCAAATGCATCTTTAGCGTCTTCATGTTTGACTTCCCTTTGATTTTCTAAATCAATCTTAGCTTCAATCATTAATTTTGTTTTTGGAGAATTTGGAACTGAAGTAATAACCTTAACCCAATCGTGAAGATCTATTAAGGAATCTCTATTTGTAATGTCATAAAGAACAAGAGCTCCAGAAGCGCCCGAAACGTAAGAAGGTAATAAAAGACGGAACTTTTTTTCTCCTGCAAAATCCCAAATGTTGAGAAGAATCTCTGTATCGTCCACTACAACCTTTTTTGTTTCGAAATCAACTCCTATTGTCGATAAAGTTGATTTATCAAACTTTCCAGTAGCGTAGCGCCTAATGAGAGATGTTTTTCCTACATTTTTAGCCCCTGCTACTATTACTTTAAATTTGATAATTGTTTTTACACCAAGTTTTTTTGATTATAATCTTATTATTGTAAATATTAGAATATAAGTATTAATCTTTAATCATAAAAATTTTATTATTAATTTTAATTGTTTGTTTTTTCAATCTTTAAAAAATTTCTTATGTAATTATGAAATTTTATTACAACCTTTTTAGTATTATTTGCCATAAAAAGTATCCTTTTATTTATAGAATTCAATATTGAATAAAAAAAAGCTAAATTTACTTCTATGTGTGTGTTCTTTCGCTTTTACATTAAAAACTATAAGCAATATTTTAATAGAAAAAAAAATATTGTCAAATCATGGAAAATCGTTCAAATAAAAAATATATAGGGACTTTATCACAGAAAGAGTTAATGAAATTATACGCAAAGCATGTGAACGCACCAAAAGTTCGCACTTTTAAAGGATTTGGGTTAGGTGTCGTACTGGGAGAGCGAAAAGGAGTCAAATTTAGGACGCTTGCGGGACCAAAACCCTCTGATCCGCCAATGGAACTGTTTAATTGCCACACGTGTGGAGGCGTTTATAATTTAGGTCATCAAAATCCAAGAATTATTCAAGTTCTTAAGGATGCTATAGATGGGGGGCTAGATATAGGTGATCATCTGCTATTATCAGAATGGAGAGCTATTTTGGGGAAAAAATTAGCGGAATTAATGCCTCCAGGAATAACAAAAACTACTTTTGGAGTTAGCGGTGGTGAAGCAGTTGATACTGCCATTAAATTTTCAAGGGCATATACAAAAAGGAAAGGATGTATCTCTGCAATTGGAGGATTTCACGGGCATACCGGATTTGCCTTGGCAACTGGAGACTCTGGCTTTAAGGAAAATTTTTTATGGAATCTTCCTGGTTTTGAGCAAGTTCCTTTTGGCGATGGAGACGCCTTGAAAAAAACTATTTCGGATGATGTTGCGTGCGTTATTTTAGAAACTATTCCTGCTACAGCCGGAGTATTAATCGCTCCAGAAGGGTACTTTTCAGAGGTTCGGGAACTCTGCGACAAACATGGGGTTATGATGATCATTGACGAAGTTCAAGCCGGACTTGGACGAACGAGTCATTTCTGGGCGATTTATGGTGGTTTATATGAGAATGAAAAAGTTGTTCCTGACTTTATGGTTTTAGGGAAAGGTATGAGCTCAGGGATATATCCAATCTCTACTTGTAGTTACAAACCATTTATAGAGAAGTCAGTTTTTAAAGACGATCCGTTCATTCACATTTCTACAACTGGTGGCTCAGATTTAGGTTGTGCGATTGCGTGCGAGATGTTAGACATACAATCCGATCCCGAATTTTTAAAACACGTAAAAGAAATGGGTAAGTTGTTTGGCAAAGGTTTAGAAGAAATAGCGGACGATAATTCTGAATTAATAAAAGAAGTGAGGGGAAGAGGGCTTATATGGGGGATGGAATTTAATAGCGAAACATTTGGGCAATTAGCTATGCTCTCCATAATAAAAGAAGGCGTTTTACAAAATTACTGTGGTAATAGAAAAAATACTCTTATTATGATGCCACCATTAATCGTGAAAGAAGAAGAAATTGAAGAGATAATAGAGAGAATAGGTAAAGGCGTCCATAATCTTAAAAAATTAAGTTAAAAATATTTTTTTCTCAATTTAGGAGTCACTATGATATTTAAATCTACTTAATTTATAGATTTCTTGAGCGATTTTCTTTCCAATACTCTCAACTTTCAATAAATCACCAATTTCAGCGTTGAAAATCTCTTGGAGGGTTTTCAATTCTCGGAGAAGGTTTCTTGCTCTACGCGCATTTACGCCAGGAACGCCTGCAACAATGTATTCTAATAAACGAGAAATTTCGATGGGTTTCTTCTCAAATCTTAGTTTTAACTCACCTTTAACACTAGATTGTTCTTTTTTCGCTAATTGAAAAAGGAAAGTAGCAGTTTCATGGGAATCTTTTGTTTTGTATATAGAAATTCCTAAATTCAAAATAATGGAAGTTAATGCACCATAGAGCGCGTTTTGATTAATATTCGAATTAATAAAAACATCTCCTTCTAAAATTAAGATGGGTCTAATAAAGTTATTTTTTAAATCATTCAGTTCGTTAAATAATCTTCCATCTTTAATAGAATCGTTAAAATCTTGGGCAGATTTTCGTTCAATTCCAACTCTTTCCGACACTATGTAATCAGCCACAGCTAGTTGTTTTAACTTTAAATCAACCCCCATTAAGGATAGTGTTCTAACAACCGCAGAGGCGGTTTCTCTATTGTCACAAATAATTGTAAATTCTTCGGCACCTTCAATTTTTTGGATCAACTGAATTTCGTTTTGATTTTTTAAATTAGCCTTATCTCTACTTTCTTTTTCTTTTTTAACGAAATTTAAGAGACTAGATTGCCCAACGACCTTAGAGTTGGAATCAGTTTCTTTTATTTTTTTTAAACTCTGTTTCATAGTACGCTCCTTAGCTTTTTCTGCCCAATAGTATCCTTCATCACGAGTACCCTCAGCCATTAAAATAATGACTTTTCCTTCTTTTTTTCTACCAGTCCTCCCGCGACGTTGAATTGAACGTATAGCACTCGGAACGACATCGTAAAAAATCACTAAATCACATTCTGCGATATCTAATCCTTCTTCGCCAACGCTCGTTGCTATTAATGTATTGTAAACCCCCTCTTTAAAGTCGTCAAGAAGGCTGATTTGTTTCTTTTGAGTTAAACCTTTGTCAGATGTTTTACTCTGTTGTCCAACGAATTTATGTGCCGTTATACTAAGATCTTTTTTAAGAAACTTAACTATATTGTTAACAGAATCCCTAAAATGACAAAATACCAAAACTCTTGAATTAATATTTCCAATTATCTGATTATGTAGAATTTCCGCTAATTTTTCTAATTTAGGATGTACGACTCCCTTTATTTTGTTAGTCTCAATTAATTCAATAACGCGTTTAATGTCAGGATCTCTTAGGAGTTCTTTTAACGATTTATTTGCTGTATTTTGTTTTATTTTTTCTACATTTTTTTTCATGTAATCATCTAAAGCGCTCAATCCCTGAGTTTCTATAAGTTCATCCATATGAGAAAGCCTTATAGCATTTGCAGTATATTTTTTAGCCGTAAATAATTGGAACTTCTCGTCATCAGTTCTAGATGTCGAAATCCTCCCATTGATTACTTTATCTAAAGCTAATAAATTCTTTCTTGTAACTTTAGAGATATCTGATGTATTCAATAATTCTTTTTGCTTTAACCACTTATAGATTGTTCTTAATTTTTCTGAAATAATTTTTTTAATATCTAAAAACTCGCTTGGAAGCTTAACCTTAATCCACTCGTTATCGACTTTGTAAATGTAAGGTTTAACGTCTGAATCAAGATCTGTTCTAATTTCAAGGTGATCGATAAATAAATTATTTTTTATTTCATTAATCTTCCCTTCCGTTGATCCTGGACTTGCCGTAAGCCCTAATATTTGAGGATTTTTCGAGGTTTCCATGTACTTTTTAGCAATAAAACAATATGCGTAATCCCCAACGGCTCGATGGCATTCATCAAAAATAATTAAACTAACATTATTTGTAGAATAAAGATTTGAAATTATGTCATTTTGGAGCACTTGTGGCGTCATAAAAGCGACCTTTAAATCATCCCATAATTCTTTCCTATTTTCTGGTGAGGTCGTTCCTGTAATTGCTTTCAAGCTTTGAGAAGGAATAACAGTCAATCCTAAGAACGATTTATAATGTTGATTGACTAATGGTTTGGTTGGAGCTAAAAATATTACTTTCGAATTGGGTTTTTCTGTTAATCTCTGTACCGCTAACATCAAACCTATAATAGTTTTTCCTAGCCCCGTAGGAATAACCACTAAACAGTTGGTGTTTAGGCAATTAATAAATATACTTTCTTGATAAGCTCGCCTTAAGACTGCATTTTCTTTAATTAATGGGTGAGATATATACTGCTCTTTTTTTATAGAGATCACCAAAAAATATCGTTCTAAAAGTCTTTTTACAGTTATGTTTTTAATATAAATTTTAAAGTTACAGAGTCTATAGAATCTCTTAAATTATATTAATACCTTTTATTATTAAATTTATTATTAATAAATTTAAATTTCTCAATAAAATTAGCGCGAGTGGTTTAGCCGTATAACGACACGCTCACACCGTGTAAATCTTCGCTGATTTACAGCGTAAATCTCGACGGTCGGGGGTTCAAAAAATTGAAAATCTCTTTCAAATTGAATTATTCCCCCCTTGCGCACCATACTTAAGCAAGGGAAAAATTTAAACTTACTTAATTTACGATAAAAACCAAAAAAGTTTTATTTTATATTACATTTCAAAATTTAATTACTATTTCTATGGTTTATGTTATGTCTTCTTTTTTAGAGTCTCGTGAATTGAGAAAGTTGTATAAAGAAGTTCGAAAAGATATTAAGGTCGGTTTTATTTTTCTTTCCAGATATGAAAAAGCACGCATCACAGGTGCAAGAGCACTACAAATTTCATTCGGCGCTCCTATATTAGTAGATAAGCCAAAGAATTTAATAGACCCAATTAAGATAGCCTTGCTTGAATTAAAATCTAAAATTTTACCCTTAACAATTCGAAGGGAGTATCCTTCAGGAGAATATCAAGATATTCCTATTAATAAATTGATTCTTAAAAAAGATTAATGCATTTTAGATATTCGTAGGAATCAATTTGCTTAAATGAATAATTAGATCATTGTGTTCTTTAATATTTAAATTTAAAAAGATTTTTTGATTAAAATCCTTATTATTTGGATTATTAATACAGAAGAAAATTGTGTATTGTGATCTTCTTTTTTGAATAGATGCTATTTTGAAATTGTTTAAATCTATAAACATCACATCTTTTATTCGATATAATATGTCGGGGGAAAATTTAGAGTCGTCAATCAAAAAACTATAATTTAATTCTTTTTGAATCCATCTTTTATTAGTTAATATATATATTTCATCATAGTTCTTTAGGTCAATTAATTTCAAATCCAATTTCTTGGTACTTTTTTTAAACTCTCGAAAGAAATCACCAAGTACTATTATTATAGCAGTATAAAAGATAGATAAAATGCTTAAATAAAAAATAATAGGATTAAATTCGATTTTAAACACATAAAAAGTTCCTTCCCAAATAGGGATATACCAAAAGAATAGAGCGATACTAATTATTATAATTCCTAAAAGAGATATTACTAACGGAAATCTTATCAAATAGTTTTTTACTTGACATTTTTTCCATAAAATGTATTCGTCGTCATGTAAAAATTGTTTTATTATCTCCAATATCCTTTAATTTTATTGAATTCTGTATTTACCTCTTTCTGTAAGAATGTATACGGTATTTCCTTCGACTTGCTCTGTTTCTAAATAACCCTTAGAAATTAAAACATCTAGAATTTTTTCTAAATCTGCTTTTTTAAATGGTTCAATACCCAACTGTATTCTACTTTGATTAACAACAATCGCGATGCGTGTAAGAAACATTCTTTTACTCATAAACGATTCAAGAACTGTAAGCTCGTCGTTAGAAAGCCGTTCAAATTGATCGTATTCTAAAATTTGGTCTTTAAGAGTTTTGGCAAGCTCTATTGTTTCTTGACTTATTTCTTGTTTCTTTACTTCGACGTGTTTTAATTGCACTAAATCTTTTGCAACTGGTGATTTTTTATTTTGAGCCATTTGCTCTAAGTAATTGCGAATTTTTTCTTTATCCCCTACTTCTCTTTTCGAATTCTTATCTTCATTTTTATTCTCCATAATAATACGATAAGGAATTTAATTATAAAAACTTATATTCAATTAATGAAAAAAGTTTTAAAGTTAAAAACCGGAGAAACTATTACTATTAGACATGTTAAAGAATCAGATATTGACGGAATTTGGAATAATTTCAATAATGTTGTTGATGAAGGGATATATCTTCCAGTTTTTTTCCCGGTAAGATCTGAATTCGAAAAACAATCTTGGTATAATACTATTAAAAAAGAAAGAGAAATATGTATTGTAGCTACTCACCCAAAATTAAAAAATCCATACAATATCCTTGGTCAATGTGAAATCTCAAATCTTGAATGGGATGCTGCCACTCATGTAAGTAAATTAGGTATAATTGTACAAACAAAATTTAGAGATTTAGGTATTGGTTTTCATTTAATTGACGAAGCGATTCGAGAATCTAAAAAGCTAAATAATAAAGAAAAAATTATCTTAAGTTGTTTTTCTAATAACAAAAGAGCTCTATACCTATATAAAAAAATGGGTTTTCAAATAATAGGTATAAGAAAGAAACAATTTTACATGGATTCTAAGTATTACGACGAAATTCTATTGGATTTGTGGATAGATGATTATTTAACCAACAACCCTTAAATTTTTTCGAATTTAAAAGGGATTTCTTTACGGAAATCGAGTTCTCATTTGATAAATCTCCCAACTCTCGGTAGTTAACGGATTTTCGTTTAAAAAAATAAAGTTCAAATTTTTTAAATTATCAATATCACTTAGTTTAAAATCTTTAATATCGTTGTTTTCTAAAAAAAGAATAATTAAGCTCTCTAAATTATTTATTCCTTCCATCTGCTTGATATGATTTTTATCAATAAATAGCTCTTGAAGATTTTTAAGATTTTCCAATCCATCAAATGTTTCAATTTTATTGTTAGAAATCTCTAATTTGTTTAATTCTGTTAGATTATCTAAATTATCAATATTCTCAATAATATTGTTGGATAAACTTAAAACTTTTAAGCTTAGCAACCGCTTTAACCCCTGAATATGATTAATCCGATTATCATTTATATGTAATGTAACTAAATTCTCGAGTTTTTCTAAACCAGAAATTGTTTCTATTTGATTAAAAGACAAAAAAAGGGTTCTTAAATTACCTAAATTATCGAGATTTTTTAGTTTTAAAATAGCGTTATAGCTAAGATTTAATAGTGTTAAATCGCGCAAATTATCTAAATTTTCAATTTCTGTAATTAAGTTCCGATCCAACGATAATTTTTTTAAATTACCTAAATCCAGATTTTCAATCTTCTTTATTTTATTTGAAGATAAAGAGATTTCCTGGAGATTATTCAGACAGTCTAAATTTTCAATCTTTTTAATTTGATTCTGCGATAAATTTAAAGTTTTTAATTGTGTTAAATGGCTAAGGCCATGAATATTTTGAATGTTATTTCTTTGGAGTTGTAAATGTTCTAATTTGACAAGCTTATTAAGAGCCTGAATTTCAGAAATATCATCCAACTTACCACCCTCACAATTTAACAAGATAATTAATCCTTTCCTTAAAGTTACATTATATCCACAAGAATTTACGTAATAGTCGTAAAGAATTAAATTAAAGCAAACTTCTAAGATTGAACTCGGAATGGGTATATCGTAATTAGAATTAAATATCTCTTCTGGAAACTCATAAATCTTTTTCTTAAAACTTAATTTTATAGCTTTCTTCAAATAATCTTTAATGATCTTACGAGCTTTTTTTGTATCAATCGAGTTTAATGTTTCTACAGCAAAGGATTTTTGATCCATATTATTTACATCATTTAGTGTAAACTCTAGAAGAGATACGAACTTTTTATGATAAAAATAGTTATCTCGTAAGATGTTCCCTGATAAACCTCTAATTTTAAAACTCTCATCTGAAAGAAATAATTGTTCAAAAAATTTAAACTCCTTTCCCTCATCCATAGAAGAATAGAGGTTTAACGCGGTTTCCCTTAAACTAATATTATCTGAATTTACAATCCACTCTTTTAATATATCTCTTGCCGCTCTTTTACCGATTTGGTCCAAATTTTTTTTAATATAATCAGGATTTAAATCCATCTTTAAATAATTAAAATATATGTTTGAAATCTTCTATTAAAGAATCGTATTGCTTATTTAAAATATATTCTTCAATTTCAAATATATACAAATTTTTCTTTTTTAATTAATTAAATACATTTGTATACACAAATTCATTTTATTGGGCTTTCAAAAGTTAAGATTTGTTATACTAAATGAAAAAAGAAAAGATTAAATAAAAAAAATATTTTGTGATTTTTCCGTATTAAAAGGAATATAAACTTATTTTTTTTAAAGAAATACCCCCCAAGTATCTCAATTTTTTTGTAATAAAAAAAATTTATATACATCTAATTTATTATTATGATAATTTGAATTTGTTATAATTTGTCGATATTATTATACTCTAAAAAAAAAATATTGATAAGTGTATAAAAAATTTTGAATAAAATTAACAAGTAAATAAAAATTAAAAAGCTGAATATTATGGCAGAAGAAGAAAGTTTTTTAAACGCGAAAGCCTTAGTCGTTGATAATGGTACCGGGATTTCAAAAAATGGTTTCGCTGGTGAAGACCAACCTCGTTCTGTATTTCCAACTCTTATTGGCTATCCTAAATATGAATCGATAATGACCGATGTCGAACATTACACTCGAGAATATTACATTGGAGAGGAAGCTATGCAACTTAAAGGTGTTTTAAAGTTGATGTTTCCTGTAGAACACGGTATTATCGAAGATTGGACTGCTATGGAAAAGATTTGGCATTACACGTTTTATACCGACTTACGAATCGATCCTAGCGAACATCCAGTTCTTTTAACTGAAGCTCCATTAAACCCAAGACCAAACAGAGAAAAAATGGCTGAAATAATGTTTGAAACATTCAACGTTCCAGCCCTTTATGTTGCGATGCAAGCTGTCCTATCTCTTTACGCCTCTGGTCGTACTACGGGATGTGTAATAGATATTGGAGATGGAGTCTCTCACGTCGTACCTATTTTCGAAGGTTTCGCTTTAAGTCATGCTATCCAAAGAATCGATCTTGCTGGCCGTGATATCACAACCTACCTACAAAGATTACTCCGTCAAAAAGGGTATTCCTTTACAACTTCTGCAGAGAAAGAAATCGTCAGAGATATCAAGGAAAAACTCTGCTATGTAGCAATCGATCCAGAGAAAGAAATGATGCTTTCAAAGAAAGTTGCTGGAATGGAAAAAAGCTACATGCTTCCTGACGGAGAAACTATAAATGTAGGTGTCGAAAGATTTTTAGCACCTGAATGCTTCTTCAATCCATCAGTAATCGGGAAAGAATTAGAACCTCTCGATGATGTAATTGTTGGTGCTATTTCTGAATGTGATGTCGACCTTCGTAGAGACCTTTATGGTAATATTGTACTTTCTGGTGGCTCAACAATGTTCCCTGGAATTAAAGAACGTTTAACTAAAGAAATTAAGGAACAAATTCCAGAGTCCGTTGATGTTAAAATCATTGCTCCTCCAGAGCGTATGTATTCCGTATGGATTGGCGGTTCAATCTTAAGCTCCTTGAAGACATTCCACCGAATGTGGGTTACACGTCGGGAGTATAAAGAGATGGGGCCCCAAGTGATTCACCGTTGCTTTTAAGCCCATCTGGGCAAATACCTAATTTTTTTTGAATTTTTTATTTTTCTTTTTTATTATTTTTTCAATTCCTTAAATAAAATTTAGTGTTTTATTTAGAACTTCTTCTAAAGGTGTTTTTACTGAATAAGATCCCGTATTCGTATCCAATATTTTTTAACCAAAATCTATTATTAATTGGATATTTTAGATTCAAAAAAATATAAGTAGATAATAAATTTAATGTTGATTTAAATTAAAATGTATAAAGAAAAAAACGAAATCTAAAAACAATTTAAATGTAATATTATTGTCTATTGGAGCGTAAATGTCATGCCTGAAAGTAGCGTTATTTTAAACGATCTTAACAAGGTCTTTATACCTTGTCGAACGGTTTTAGAGATGGAAGCATTAACATCTTTGTTTTTAGAATATTATAACTACGATCTGATCAAAGAGGTTCCCAAAAGTCAACCATCAAGCCAAAAAATTATAGAAATCTTTCAAATCTTAGAATGCCAGCCTCTTGAGAGGATTATTGAATATTTTATCGATGTAGTTGTGCATAAACTCAAACCGATCGTGATGTACGCAAGGGACCATCAAGATCGATTTAGAATGGGAAATGTAGTGGCTTACACTAAAACGCGTATGTGTCTCTATCTAGCGCTGCATAGATTAAAGTTAAAATTTTTGATCATAAATCATTTTATGCAGGTATTTAAAGAAAATAAATTTAAAATAAATTTACCAGATGAACAAGAAGGTTTAGGAGCTCATGTGTTTATGGCTTCTTTCTATAAGAATTACACTCATAAGAATAAAATGAATCTAAGATTAATGCTTTCAACGAAAAGAGTTTCAGAGAGAGTCAGCAAATTAATAGATCTTAAAGACATTGTAACTAACGAGGATATTATTTACGCAATAACTTTTAAAAAGTTTTTAGATGACAAGAATCGAATTAAATTTATTATGAGAGAAATTAAGGCCTCGTTATTCGTATGCAAAGTCATGTTCGCACAAATGGATGTTCTTAACCCTTTTACCATTGGTAAAGAAACTATGATCGATGCTGAAGAAATTATGTTAAGCCAAGATTTCATACCGGTACTAATACCCGCTATTTCAAATAGTTATTTAGGGAATAATCCGGCTCAACTTGAAGATTTATTTCGGGCTTATGAATTTTTGATGAAAAGAGTATTGGAAGGACTTAATTATGCCGTAGAAATAGCTTCAGGAGGCCAAATAATTCTCGATTTAGACGATACAATATACAATTCAGGAAATATCTTCGATATTTAAGTAACATGCTGAAATTTACGCGATAAAAGAAGAAAGTAAAAAGTAAAAAATTGAAATTAATTCATATAAATTATTGTCGCTCTTTTAAAGCCTTTGTATATCTCTCGTATTTCCTTTTGCCAAAACCTATTACTTTAGCTAACATCTCTGACTTTTTGACGGATGTGTTAAATTCGTTTGGTTCTTTAATATAACCTTCTTTTAAAGCATTGTTGTAAATTTCTTCGCCTATTTTAGTTCTTATCACCGATGTAGTGAATCCATCTTGCGACCCTAAACCCCCAAATGATATGTCTGCATAAACATTGGAAAAGTCTCGGCAAGCGTAACAAGCTGCTCTAGTAATTCCTCCCAATTCATTAAAACCGATGTGGATAGATTTCTGATTTTGAAGCGTTAATATAAGGTCTTCTTTGATATTCATTTTTTCAACTTCGTTAAACGAGAAGTTAAATTTTTCTTCCAATTCCTTGCGTCCTTCAGTACTGAAAGAAAAATTAAAATTGCAAAATAGCCCTATAGTATATTTTATTATGTGTGCTGGTAAAATACTCAATTCTTGCATTTTCCTAATAGACATAATTTGACAAGGAGTGCCAACGACTGCTATGTTCATCATATCCGAGCTAACGACTTTTTTTAGTTTAGTTATTGTAGGAATGAAAGTATTATAGTTTTCTAAACCAACAACGCCTTGAGATAAATCAAAATGAGATCCTGCGGCTTCAATTAACTCTTCTTTAGTTGTAGCAAAGAAAGGTACTCGGTTAAAGGGTCCTTCCTTTTTAGAAACTATTGCTCCGTTTATTAAATTATGATCTAATAAATAGCTAAGGATAGCAGTTACTACACCTCCATCAGTTGCATTCTTTAGAATTTCTTCCGAATTAGCCTGACTTGAAGTTATTTTAGCCCAATTACCTATTGATACTTTGTAATTGAATCTATCATTTAACTCATTATCCAATACATGAGTTTGAGGGCAAATTAAATAACAAATACCACATTTTAAGCAATTGTCTTTATTATAATATCTAGGAGGTCCGGATTCAGACATCTCAATTGCTTTTAGTTCGTGTGCTGAGCAAAAGCTTACGCATCCACCACATTCTCCACAAATTCCCGGTTCATGAACCTCTCTTATCAAATCCTCAAAGGATTTAGGTAAAATCTCTTCAACCATTTTTTAATCTACCTTTTTTATTATTTTAATTTAAAATTAATTTTTGTTTTTAATATTCGTTCGGTAATTTTTTAAGCTCTGCCAAAGAAAAAACGGGACCATCGATACAGACAAATTTATTGCCAATATTGCATCTCCCACATTTTCCAATTCCGCACTTCATCCTCATTTCTAATGAATTTAGTACCTGTTCGTCATTAAATTTCAATTCTTCTAGAACTGCTATTGTCGTCTTAATCATGATTGGGGGGCCACACACTACAGCTATAGCGTTATCCGAAGAAGGTGCTACTTCTTTTACAATAGGGGCTACGAAACCAACTTTTTCTTTCCACCCTTCCTCTTCGCGATCAATAGTTAAAACCACTTCGATATCGTCGTGTTTTTTCCAATCTTCTAAAACATCGCGGTATAAAACTTCGCCGGAGTCGCGATTTCCATAAATTACTGTGATCTTCTTGTAATCCTTTCTGTGCTTCTCGTTTAACAAGTAAATAACGAGGGACCTTAAAGTTGAAAACGCAAACCCCCCACCAATAACCACAATATCCTTACCCTTCATTTCGTCAATAGGCCATCCGTTTCCAAAAGGACCTCTTACGCCTACAACATCTCCAATATTGCAGTTATGAAATTCCGATGTTACGGTCCCCATCTTTTTTATAGTAAATTTAATCGAGCTTTCTTCAGTAGGAGATGAAGCAATTCCTATAGGTGCTTCACCCTTTCCTATTAAACTTATTTCAGCGAATTGTCCAGGAATATAATTGAATTTGTTATAATCTTCTTCTTTCTTAAATTCTAATTCAAGAGTTTTAATGTCATTAAATTTGTTTTCAGAAACAATATTTTTTACGGTGGTAAGCATTGGGATATAAAGATTAGGCACTCACATTCTCCTCCTCTTTTGGTTTTATATTATTTATTTTATTAATTATTGTTCTGAGATCGTTATTAACTGGGCATACTTGGATACATCGTCCACACCCCACACATCCAATTAGGTCGTAATTCAAGGGGTAATAACTAAATTTGTGTAATATACGATTTCGGCATCGCTCAATATTACTATCGCGTGGATTGTGACCGCTCGTATGAAGTGTATAAAGGCAGAATTGGCAAGTGTCCCAGATTCTTATTCGTCTGCCACGATTCTCGTATTGAGCATTCTCATCGATAACATCAAAACAAGTGCATGTAGGGCATAAAAATGTACACGATCCACACCCTAAACAATTTTCACTAACCTCTTTCCAAATTTCGTTGGCAAAATTACTATTTAAAATCTCACTCGTGTTAGTTAGATCTAATTTTGTGGTTATTAAATTTTCTGCCTTCTTTGCTAATTCTTGTGCTTTTTTTACGTCTGCTTTAGAAGCTTTTGAAAGCCATGACAATTGTTGAATTAAGTTATTTCCTTTCTCGCTTACACCTTCTACTAAATATTTGTCGCCTAAATCTACTAAAAAAATATCCATATCATCTTTTTGGAAGGGATGTCCTTCAACCGATATACAAAAACACGTGCTTTTTGGAGAATTACAACCAATTCCTATTATTAAGCTATTTTTTCTTTTTTTTAAAAATATTTCATCTTGGAAATCTCCAAAAGCGAAGAATTTTTCTAACAGATCAAAACTATGAGCGTCGCACGGTCTTATGCCGAAAAGAATATTTTTTTCGTCTAAATCTTTTCTATCTTCAATTTCTGTAACATTTTTACCATCTGTTTTAAACTCAAAAAGAACTTCCATTTGTGGAAACAAAATTTCTTTTGGCGGAATTTTAGAATTGAAATAATTTAATTCAATTTCTTCTGGGTTCGAAATATTTCTATAAGCAATATAACCTTTTTCTTTGACGGGAGCAAAGAAATTATATTCTCCTGATAACTCATTATACAACTTTGCGATTTGGTCTTTCATTAAAATCATTACTTCCATTTTCTCACCACTTATATTAATCCTCTTCCATCATAAATTCTTCTTTATCATCCATCTTAAACGACATCATTGGAGATACCGTTTCTTTATCCATACCTGAAGTGAAATTATATCTTTCTTTTACAATTTTCTCTAATTTTCTCGTTATTAAATTCAAATCTATACCCATAGGGCAAACGCTGCTACAAGCGCCGCAAGCAACACATCTACCCGCTAAGTGCATAGCTCGATTAAAATGAAAAGCAAAAATGTCTGTAAAATCAGTTGTTTTTCCAAACCAAATAGGTTTATTTTGGTCCACGAAACACAGATTGCAATAACACATCGGACACACTTCTCTACACGCATAACATCTCGTGCATGCGCTTAAAGTATCTTTAATATACGCCCATTTTTCTTCAGAAGTTTTGGATTCAAAATCAGAAATGTCGTTAAAATCATCTTCAATAACGGGATTCTCTAAGCATTCTCCTACGCATGAGTCGTTCACATTAGGAGGGGATTTAACCTTACAAACCTTGCATAATTCATTCATATATTCGTCGAAAGGAAATGTTTCTTCAAAATCTCTTCCCTTTACGATAATATTATTACCCAAAATAGAAGCTTCTAATATTTCTTTTTCTCCAATTTCCTTCTCAATTCTTTTCCTATTTATTATTCCATTACAGGAAATTCCTATCATTTTAATATTATCAAAATTAATTTGATTCTCGACGGCTAAGTGAATTAACGCTCTTCCAACGCAACCTTTTGCGACAATACCAACTTTCAGTTTTTTACCCTCATCATCGTATAGCGTAGGAATTCTAGGAGCTAAATAATTAGCCAAATTTACGTAACATAAATTATCCCACATCAATTTATCCACATCTTCTTCATTTGTAATGAAAACTGGAGAAGAGCTTAAGGGTACTGTTCCGTTTGTATAGCCGATAATAACGTCAACTTCCTTTTCTCTAAGCAAATTCCTTGCTAATTCTTTAATCTTATTTCCGATGTCTTGGTTTTCTGATTCAATATCTCCCACTTTTTATCACCATTTTTTCTCAAATTTTTTATTTGGTCCCAATTTTCTAACCAACTTGGTGGTTTTTCTTATCAAAACAGCAAATCGTTCGCCTTCAGCAGCAGAAGCCCACATAAAATTAACTCTATCTGGTTCAATTCCAAAGAATTCTAATAAATCCTTTAAAATTCCAAACCTTCTTCTAGCTACTAAATTTCCTGTTAAATAATGGCAATCTCCGGGATGGCATCCAGAAACCAGTACTCCATCCCATCCATCTAATAATGCTTTTACTATAAAATAAGGATTTATTCTACCTGAACATGGAACTCTAACTACTCTAATATTTGGAGGGTATTGAATTCTACTCACTCCTGCTAGATCTGCTCCCGCATAGGAACACCAATTACATAAAAATGCTAATATCTTAGGTTCCCAATCATCATTATTTTTTTTCATTTGTTCTGTTTCACTTGTAATTTCGTTCATTTTATTAATTCCTCCCAGTTATCATTGCAAATATCTGTTCACCTGTAAAACCGCGAATGTCAATGGCAGCACACCTGCAGTTCCCAGCGCACGCTCCACATCCTTTACAGAGTACTGAATTAATATATGCAACTCTACCGAATCGCCTATCATCGATTAATTCAATAGCATTATATGCGCAATTATCAATGCACATCCCACATCCAGTGCAACGAGCCATGTCAACCTCTCCAATTTTACCTTCGACCTCGATCTCGTCTTTAGAGAGAATTGTACAAGCCCTTGCTACAGCTGCGTTAGCTTGAGAAATAGAATCCTCAATTGGTTTTGGACAATGTGCTAATCCTGCCACGAATACGCCTTCTGTAGCGAAATCTACTGGACGTAATTTAACATGGGCTTCTAAAAAGAAATTATCGTCGTTTAAAGGAACTTTTAGCATCATTGCTAACTCCTCGTTATCCTCACGTTTTGCTATAATACCCGCACTTAAAACTAAAAGATCGGATTCAATTGTAATTTCTCCCATCTTCGCAGTCTTTAATTTAACTTTTAATACTGAGCCTTCTGAAATTATTTCAGGAGGTTCATTTTCTTCGTATTTAATGAATATTACTCCTTTTTCTCGCGCCTCACGATAATACTTTTCTTTAAACCCATATGTTCTTATATCCCTAAATAAAACTACAACTTCAACGTTTGGATTTTTTTGTTTTGCCAAAAGAGCGTTCTTTATAGCTTCAGCACAACACATTTTACTGCAATAAGGATGCTCGTCGTTTCTAGAACCAACACACTGGATCATAACTACTGATTTTTTATCGTTAATATCATTAGAAGTGTTTAATAGTTTTTCAAATTCTGATTGTAGAATTACTTTGTTATTTTGACCGTATAAAAACTCTGTAGGTTGATATTCTTTGGCTCCCGTAGCTACAAGCACCACTCCGTGCTCAAATTCTGTTTTCTCTTTCTTTGGACCGTGGATAACTGTAGTTTTAAAATTTCCAATATAACCATCAATAATTTCGATTTCTGCTTGAGTAAAAACACGGATTAATTTGTTTGAATTGATCTTTTCAATTAGATCTGATACAAATTCTTGAACGTTGCCACCTTCAAGCGTGTTATATATATGTCGAGCAAACCCCCCCAATTCTTTTTGTTTTTCAACCAAAAACGTCTCATATCCTTGCGTTGCAAAATTAAGTGCAGCAACCATTCCACTAATTCCGCCGCCTACAATTAAAGTTTTTTGCGTTACTGGTAATTTTATCCTTTCGATCGCTTCAATATTTCTTGCTTTATTTACAGCCATCCTCACGAGGTCCTTAGCTTTTTCGGTTGCTTTGTCCCACTCGTTCATGTGAACCCAGGAACATTGATCTCTGATATTTGCCATTTGAAATAAATACCTATTTAAACCCGCTTCTCTAATTGTTTCTTGAAACAATGGTTCGTGAGTTCTTGGCGTACAAGAAGCAACAACAACGCGGTTAAGGTGATATTCCTTTATTGTATCTTTTATTATTGTCTGAGTATCTGCCGAACATGTATATAAATTATTATCAGCTAAAACTACATTTGGAAGATTATTTGCATATTTGGTAACTTCTGGTACATCTAAAAAGCCCCCTATGTTAATTCCACAGTGACAGATAAACACACCAATTCTGGGCGGTTGCCCTCTTACAAATATCTCCGGAGGAAGCGATTTTTCTTTTATTAATGTACCTTTCTTTTCGTATAAAAGTTGATTAACGCAACCAGCAGCAGCGCTAGCTTGCGTAACTGTATCTGGAATGTCTTTAGGCGAAGAGAAAGCTCCACATGCAAATATTCCAGGTTTTGATGTTTGTACGGGGTTAAAAATGTCTGTTATAGCAAAATCATATTCATTTAATTCTACACCGAACTTCTCCGCAAGAAATTTAGCGTCGTTAGGAGGATTTAAGCCAACTGCAAGGACTACCATGTGATAATATTCTTCTACTACTGTACCATCTTCCGTTTCATATTTAATTCTTAAGTCTTTCGTTTCTGGTACTTCGGTTATTGAAGATACACGGCTTCTAATATAGCGAACGCTATATTCTTCTTGTGCCCGAATAATGTATTTATCAAAATCTTTACCATATGCCCTTACATCCATGCTGAAAATCGTTGGTTGTATTTGATGCATGTGTTCATGGGCAATTACTGCTTCTTTCGCAGTATACATACAACATACTGACGAACAATAGGGCTTTCCTTTACCTGTGTAATCACGAGAGCCTACACATTGGAGGAATGCAACTTTTTCGGGGATATCTCCGTCCGAGGGCCGTAATACTCTCCCCGCGTAAGGACCACTAGCACTTAAAATTCTTTCAAACTCTATGCTCGTAACTACATTCTTATACTTTCCATACCCATAAAGATTACCTTCTGGTGGGATGTATTCGTCAAACCCAGGAGCCAATATTATTGCACCAACATTAATTTCGACTTCTTCGTCTTTTCTATCGTATTCTATAGCTTTTGCTTTGCAAACTCCTTGACAAATTCCACACCCAATACAATAATTTTTATCAATAGCAAATACGAGAGGTACTGCTTGAGGATATTTAACTGATGTTGCTGCGTATTTCGCTAAACCTTCATTAAAGACATCAATCGCTTCAACAGGACACTCGCGACCACATACTCCACAGCCAGTGCATTTTTCAGGGTTTATATATAACGATTTTTTTAGTACTTTTATCGTAAAATTTCCCGCTTCTCCTATAACATCTTGAATTTCACAATTAATACTTAAATCTATGTTCTGGTGTCGCCCAGTTTCAACTAACTTAGGACTTACTATACACATCGCACAATCGTTCGTAGGAAAAGTTTTATCCAACTGTGCCATTACGCCACCAATACTCGTCGTGGATTCAATCAAATAAACTTTATATCCCGAATCAGCTAAGTCTAACGCCGCTTGTGAACCCCCAATTCCCGCGCCTACAACCATTACTGCCCCAATCTTTTCCATAGTCTTATTTCACCCATAACCTCATAAATATTGGTGTATTTCCTTTAATTTCTTGAAAGTCAACTAAACCGCGAGTTTTTAAAGTTATTACATGCTCTAAAACTATACTCGGATCAATACTTAACTCGACAGCTAAATCTTTTACAGAATTCGAATCTTTTTCTAAAGCAACTAAAACTCGGTGCCGTTCAAATTCATCTTTTATCGCTTTATCCATTAAAATGTTAAACCTTTGTTCAATGATTTGTTCCCCATAGACATTTTCACTTTCAAGTAGGGTTTTTTCTCTTCCTACTAATGCTCGCATCCTGTTACTACCCGCGGCCAATTTTATTGCTTTAAGTTTATCGAGTATATCTTCGTCGGGTTTTCCTCCACTTAGGGGTGAAGGACCCAATTCTTTAATATGTTTAATGAATTCGGTTACAACCTCACCAAATCTAGTACCTTCCGAAGCAGAAACCCAATCTAATCTCACTCTTTTATCAAAGTTAATAGATTTAAGAAATTTTTGGGTCATATCAAATTTGGTTATTGCTTCGTAATTTCCTTCAAGATAATGGCAATCTCCGGGGTGACATCCCATTACAAATACTCCATCGATTCCTAATTCAAAAGCGTGAAAAATAAATTTAGGGTCAACTCGACCGCTACACATAACTCTAATTACTCGCATATTCGTAGGGTATTGAATTCTACTAACACCTGCTAAATCGGCACCAGCATAGGAGCACCAATTACATAAAAAACCTAAAATTCTGGGTTCAAAACTCATCTTTATTGACCTCCAAAAGCTTCAATTTCAGAAAATATTTGCTCATCTGTAAAATGTCTTATCACAATTGCTTGATTCGTACATGTTGCAGCACACACTCCGCATCCCTTACATAACGCTTCTATAATTTCAATCTCATCCTCTTCATTTTTGATAATTGCATTAAAAGGACAAACTTTGATACATATTTCGCAACCAGTACACAGACTTTTATTATGTTCGGGTAAGTATGATGTTGCTCCATCTACTTCGAGCGACTCATGAGACAAAACTCTGCTTGCCCTAGCCGCAGCAGCATATCCTTGAGAGATGGCTTCTGTAATATCTACGGGCCATTTAGCCGATCCACCAATATAGATCCCATCTGTGGCAAAGTCGTTAGGACGTAGTTTTACATGTGCCTCCAAAAAGAATTTGTTAGCTTCTAAAGGGACCTTTAACATTTGAGCAAGTTCTTTGTTATCGTTATTTGCAACTAACGGTGTTGATAATACAAGTAAATCATATGGAAGGATCAATTCTTCCCCCATATATTCGTTAAATACTTTTACTTGGTTTTCTTCTACAGTTGGTACTTTATCAAGACTGTATTTAATAAAGAGAACGCCTTGTTCCCTTGCGTCTCTATAATATTTCTCGTAATCTGTTCCAGGAGTATATAAATCTCTAAATAAGATCGTAATATTTGCTTCAGGATTTTTTTCTTTAATAATTAAAGCATTTTTTAAAGCGGTCATGCAACAAACGCTTGAACAGTATGGGCGTTCGTCAATTCGAGAACCTACGCACTGTATCATTACAAAATTATTTGCTTTTACATCGTTATCTATAAATTTATGTTCCAATTCAAATTGCGTGATTCTTTTTTTACCGTCGTACCCATATAAATCGGTAGGCACAAAAAGTGAAGAACCTACAGCAACTATTATAGCCCCTACGGACAATTCAATATTCTTTCCATTTTGTTCTACTTCTACCTCAAAATTACCCACAAATCCATCAATATTTTTAACTATGGAAGATGTTAAAACT
Organism: Promethearchaeia archaeon; assembly: GCA_029856105.1. GTDB lineage: Archaea > Asgardarchaeota > Lokiarchaeia > Sigyniarchaeales > SOKP01 > SOKP01. Next base: position 30,263 of record JAHQWH010000074.1, read on the forward strand.
TGCAAATTTTGAGCTTTTTGAACGTTATTTTTAATTTTATCTAAAAGATCTGAAGCGTCTAATTGATGAGGAAAGAGTTTATGAAGCGAATTTAATCTTCCTCCTAATTTATCTTCTTTTTCAATTAAATAAGTTTGAAATCCTTGCCTGCTTAAATTAAGCGCCGCACTCATTCCAGCGACGCCTCCACCAATTATTAAAGCGGACGGATTAACATTTACCATGATTATATCGAGTGCTTCAAGTTTTACAGCTTTAGCAGTTCCCATCCTAATTAAATCTTGAGCTTTCTTATAAGCTTCCTCGGGCTGCTTTTGATGTACCCAAGTACATTGATCGCGAATATTAACAAAGTTAAAGAGATATTTGTTTAAACCCGCTTCGGAAACGCAATCTCGGAATAAGGGTTCGTGAGTTCTTGGCGTACAAGATGCTACAACGACGCGATTTAAATCGTGTTCCCCGATTGCCGCCTTAATACTCGCTAAACCGTTCTCTGAACAAGTATATAGGTTATCCTCTGCATAGGCAACATTCGGAAGACTTTTAGCTTCTTCAGCTAAAGCCTTGCAATCTATCAAACCACCTATATTAGAACCACAGTGGCATACAAATACTCCCACTCTTACATCTTCAATATCTTTCTTTTCTTCTTCTGACATTTTTTTTAACCTCCTCTAATTACTTCTGCTGCCTTCGCTGCCGCACCGCTCGCCTCAGAAACAGAGCGCGGTATATCCATTGGTTCATGTACGCACCCACAAGTGAAGATACCTTCCTTGCTGGTTTCTGTTGAGTCAAAAGGAGGAGTTTTAATAAAGCTATACTCGTTTAATTCAATACCTAAAACTTCTGACATTTTCTCAATTCCTTCTGGTGGGATAATACACGTGGCTAAAACTGCTAAGTCTACTTTTAATTCTTTTATTTCTCCATTGTCCAAATCTTCATACACTATAATCGGATTTTCTTTATTATCGATAGTAATTTGAGCAATTTTACTCTTAATATATTTAATATTATAATCATTTTCGCCCCTTTGAATAAAAGATTGAAAGCCTTTACCACCTGCTCTTATATCTATATAAAAGACGTACGATTCCAATTCATTATTATGCTCGTAAGCTATCATAGCTTCTTTAGTTGTATACATACAACAAATTGACGAGCAATACTGTCTACTTCTATCGTTTCGTGAACCGATACATTGCAAATAAGCTATTTTTTTTGGTTTTTCCCCGTCAGATAGTCTTTTTACATGCCCCTCTTGAGGTCCAGAAGCGCTTAACAATCTTTCGAACTCTAAGGCGGTAACGACATTTCTGTACTTTTGATAACCGTAATTTCTTAAAACCTCATTATCAATATCTTCGATCAAATTATACCCCGTAGCAACGATAATAGAACCAACATTAGTCAGTTTAATTTGTTGATCTTGTTGCTCAAAATCAATTGCTTCCCTTTCACAAACTTTCTCGCAAATTCTACACGCGTTCTTTGTAAACCATAAACAATTATCCTTATCAATCGTCATTATAGCAGGGACTCCTTGCAAGTAGTACATATAAATAGCTCTCCTTTTTCTTAGCTGACGATCGAATTCATCTATTACTCTCATTGGGCATTTTTCAGTACAAACACCGCAATTTATACACTCATCTTCTTTAACGTAGCGTGCACGCTTTAAAATATCGACCGAAAAATTACCGTTCTCCCCCTCCACTTTCTGAACTTCTGAATACGAATAGAGCGTAATATTTGGATGTCTATAACATTCTGATAATTTAGGGGCTAATATACAAATCGAACAATCGTTAGTAGGAAATGTTTTATCTAATTGGGCCATTCTGCCCCCGATATTTGGTTTCTTTTCTACCATATCTACATGTATTCCCATATCCGCTAAATCTAATGCTGCTTGAATTCCTGCGATCCCGCCACCGATAACTAAAGCACTCTTTGAGTTTTTTTCCAAATTTCCTTCACTCATTATTATTTTTAATTTTTATTTTAATTAAGTTTAAACATTAAACCCTATACTTTCGAACAATTCCTTTGGTTTAATTCGATGAAAGTTAAATCCTAATTCTTCCGGTTTAAACCCAAATGATAAAGCCATCAACTCAGACAAATAAAAAATAGGTATGTTGTATTCTGAATTATTTTTCTTGTTAAGTTCTCTCTGATTAAACTCAAATTGTTGATAACAAGCAGGACATACTACAACAACGCAGTTAGCGCCTGCTTCATTAATTGCTTTTAATTTGTTATCTATCATTTGCAGAGATAAATCCCTATCCGATTTATCAAGAGGATTTCCACAACACTCCATTTTTAGTTCATATTCTACTGATTCCGCACCTAATGTCTTAACGATTTCATCTAAAGTTACTGGTTCAAATGGGTCGTCCCATTGAATAACCTCTGAAGGTCTTAAATAGTGACATCCGTAATGAATGGCGACCTTAAAACCTTCCAAGGGTATTTCTATATTTTCTTTAACTTTTTCTAGATTTTCATAAAGAACTTGAGCAAAGTGTTTTACCTCTGTTTTGCCCTCATATGTCTTTCCAATCTTTTTTAAATATTTGTTAACTTTTTGCTTAGCGTCTACATCCTTATTTATAAAATAATTTACACCTTTTAATGTTTCAACGCATCCTGAGCAGAAAGATACGACGCCTCCGTTGTTGTTGCACAAACTTAAATTCCTTGCGCCCAAAGCTAACCAGGTTTCGTGGTCAATCAGCTCAATCCCAGTAGGATCAGGACAACAACTAAAACCGTCAACATCCCGTAACTCAATACCAAGCTTTTCAAAAACTTTTCTTGAAGATACCTCTAAATAGGGTAATCTTGCCGGTATAACGCAACCCAAAAATAAATCGTACGACATTTTATTCGCCCCCCTTCAAGATATTTTTTTCAAAATTAGTCTCTTTCATTAGAGTTTTAATCTCTTCTACTGACGCAATTTTGATCTCTGGAAGACCTAATTTCTTGCGCCTCGCAACGATCGAATTTGAATAAGGAATGGCCACTCCAGTATCAAATACTGCTTTACCCTGGGAGTAAAACGCTTCGGGATATTTCTGCTCTTCAAAACATAAGTTTTTTATCAAAGTAAATATCTCCGTTAATTCTACCTTTTGAGGGCACAACTCAACGCATTTTTGACAAGTCGAACACAACCAAGGGTTAGGATCTTGACTCTCAACTAACTTATCCTTTAACCCTAATATTGCCTCTTCAATTATTTTTCTAGGATTGTACTTCCCATTTGTAAGTAAAGCTACAGGACAACCCCCAGAACACGTTGAACATTGATAACAATAACTTAACGACGCGTTGTGCTTGAGCACTTCGTTTCTAAAATCATAATTTACGACACTCATGTCAAAACCTCTTTTTCTAACCTTTTGTGTTTTTTAATGGTCTAACTAATTTAAGTTTTATAAAAAAGAAATATAAGTTAAATTAATTTATTACAATTCAGCACAATTAGATAAATTATAATGGAAAATCGACATTTCCATTCTAATTTGTTTATAATAATTAAATTGGATTTAATTTTTAATTACTCGAGATGCTTTTGAAGATCTATGTAAATTGGTATCTCTTCGCCCTTCTTCTTAATTACAACTCTTAAAAGCCCATCCTCTATAGACGTATTAATTGGTCTTAACTCTTCTTCGGGCGCTTTTGGAGTGGCATCCCCTCCAGGACGTTTCGTTTTTGTTTTTAAACACGTGTGGTGCTCGTTATAGAGATAACAGTGCGAACAACAAAAGCCTTCAGGCATATATCCCACTATTGAACACTTATCGTAGTTGTCGCAATTACAGTTGTTACACATAAGCGTTTACCTCTATTTGCCTATGATAGGGGTTATCTTTTCCTTTTTTGCTTCTACCTGAGTTTCAACTCGAATATGTTGAGAACTTGAGCCAAAAACTTTCGCTTTCATTCTAATATAATTTTCGCACGAATGTCTATTTTCGTACCCTACACAAAGTTCGCAACAAAACGCAATCGGTTGGTACCCAACAATCGAACATCGATCGTAAGCATCTTGACTACAATTACAGCTATTACACATTTTTTATTCACTTTTATTTTTTTTCTATTGTGAATTAATTCCCACAATTTTTTTTACTATGATCATAGTTAGATAAATTAGTATTTAAACATGATCATTTTTCGTATTCTCGACTAGATATTTTATCAGATATCATGATTTTGTTTGAAATCCATATTGATTATGATCAAAATTCATGCATTCGGTAACAAACTAAATTTGATTGATCCAAAACACTGATTAATATAAAATATTATTATTATAAGTCTCAAAATGTTCTTTTTTTTCAAAAAAAGCCAAACATATGATGCTTTTCGAAAAATAATAGCTATAAAATGGTAAAAATCATGAATTCCCTTAGACACGAATGTAACCAATGAATCTAATAATAGTGAATATAACGAGTAGAAAGCGTGTTTTGATAGTTTTTGAAAGTTAAAATAATTTGAACCTAAAAAATAACAAGTTCAAGTTTCGGAAGGTATTATTTTTATCACATCAATGATCAATAAAAGCAAGGACTTCAAGTGGTTTATTCAAGGATTCAACATTTTATGAACTTTTTTAAGATATGGTTTCTGAAAAAATTTCGAAAAACGATAAAAATTAATAACAATTTTATGTTCTTGATCATTAGACCTTAATAATTTTGTAAAGATATTAATTATAATACAAGTGAGTTAATTGAAATGGATGTTATAGATATAAAGATTCTGGAAGAATTGAAGTTAAATAGTCGTATGTCCTATAGCGATATTAGCGAGAGAATAGGTAAAACGGAGGCAACTGTAAGGAGAAGGGTAAAGAAACTCCTCGAAGATAAGGTTATTAAACAGTTTACCATTGAATATGAGATTGATACAAAACCTAAAACTTCCGCAACCATAAAAATAGAGCCTGATTTCAAAGATATTAAGCGAATTTTGAGCGAATTAAAGAAAATTGACGAAATAACGGCTATTTGGAGGTTATCAGGAGATTGTGGCCTTCTCATGAAAGTAGATATCGCAACTATAGAGCAATTTAATCCTCTTATAGAAGACAAGATCTCTCAGGTTTCGGGAATAAAAATAGTAGAAACTTGTTTCATAACAGATATTATCAAATAACAAAAAATTTCTTTTTACTAATTACTAATCTTTTTTTAATCTAAATCTGAATTAAAAAATTAACTTAGTTTTTTATGTGAAAAATGGGGAAAAAGGCAAAAGGCATTAAAATTCTAAAACCTTAAGCCAAACAAATTAATAATTTTCCACAGTCACCTTTTTTTAATTATTTTGGGACGATATAACGGACATAAGGAAATAATATTTTCATTTAAAAATAATTAAAAGTTGATAAATATAATGATAAGCGATGTAAATTTTAACCCGAAAAGCTGTATTTTATCGTGTCCATTTTCACACGTTTGCAGTCTTCCCAAAGTTGAAAGTTTATGTAATTTTCCAGATTATAAACTTTGCCCTGATTACGATTCCAAACTAAAAAGATTAAAATCATCAACCAAAATCTTGCACTAATTAAAATCTAAACCCCTGAAACTGAGAATTTTGTAATATATTTAAAATCTCAGGCAAAGTTAAGTATTATTTTAAGCATTCATGATCCAGATTGCACTTTTGGAAGTAACTGAATGCAATTATTAAGTAGCTAAAAACTAAGAAAAGAGAAATATTATAACTCTTTCTCTACTAAAATCTCGTTCAAAACGATATCGAGCTCAATGTCGGAATCCTTTATCTTTTTAACGACTTTCCTTAAACCATAATCGTTTAACATTAGTTCAATAATGTTTTTATATAACCCGACTATGTTTTCCTTGCCCGCTTCGTAATAAATTTGATCATCTTTTTCAGCAAGGCCAATGCTTAGGATATCATACAATCCCTTAATGGACTCCTTAATATCGTGGAAATTCTTCTCGGCTTTTTCTACACTACCATTCGTAAAATTTGTTTGAGGCATTTTTTTAATCACTATGTTACAATAATAAATCTGAATATTTAAATGATTACTATTTTCGACTATTATGTGTCAATTCACGATCAGCAAATGTAAGCAAATCTAATGGTGCTAACGAATAACATAAATGTAAATATTAAATAAATGAAAAGAAAAATATCGAATATCGAAATAAAAAAAACTTTAGGTATTACGATAATCGAAAATATATTAAATCGATCGAGGAATCTTGTCTTTTTTAACTCTTTTGATCATAAAAAAAAGAAAAATGAAGAAAAAGTAAATTTTTAGAGCATCATTTTTTAAAAAAACTATATAAAAATAATACTTTTATTTTATATTAGATGTGAATCTCGCTGATCTTAAATTTTGAAAATTGAGGGATAAGCCTAATTTTCGAGCTAAAATGGTATAAAGACGTTAAATAATAATTCAACGCGTAGAAGAAGCATGCCCTTCATATATTTAATAGGAATTCAAACAGTATTAGTTTTTTTTTTATCTAAATATTAATAGAATTATAAAAAATTCTTTTTTTCCCTTTTTTTGCTATATTCTCTCAATTGTTTTTCTGTCCAAACATCTAATTCTCCCAAATTAGTTGGATCATCTTGTTTTAGCTTAACTTTAAGAATTTTTCGAGTTTTATTGAAATAGTCAATAATTTTTTGTCCATCTTTAGTAGGAAAATATTTACCATTATTTATTCTAATTAAAGGATTTTTATCTTGTTCCATCTCACGAATCAATTTAGAGAGATTTCTTAGAACGTACATCTTAACTCGATTTGGCAAATTTTCTTGTTTGTTTATAAATCTTCTCATCTTAGCCTTGTTAGATGGTCCATTAAATTCTTTTACTATTCTTAAAACAAAGAACTTTAATAATGCGGACTTTATAATAATCAATACTGGGATGATGATTAAAAACCAGTAGAGCTTAGAAATATTAATTCTTATAAAATATTGACCATAATTGAAATATACATCAAATATAGGTGAAATAAGAATAATTTGTATAATGTAAACAACTTCTGACGCAACTGAAAAAATTAATCGACAATACATATAGGGTTCAAAAAAGTATATCAAAACGCTAAGACTTATAATAATGAAACCAAAAACCAGTAGAGCTTAGAAGTTCTTTATAATAATCAATACTGGGATGATGATTAAAAACCAGTAGAGCTTAGAAATATTAATTCTTATAAAATATTGACCATAATTGAAATATACATCAAATATAGGTGAAGTAAGAATAATTTGTATAATGTAAACAACTTCTGACGCAACTGAAAAAATTAATCGACAATACATATAGGGTTCAAAAAAGTATATCAAAACGCTAAGACTTATAATAATGAAACCAACTAAAACAATTGGAAGAATCAAGAAATCTAATTTTAGAAGATACGCTTTAAATTCAACAAGTTCTTTTAACACATCTCCGATCTGGAAATACAAAATAAGAGGAATAACGACGGAAGTAAATATTACAGAAATAACCAAAAAAACTATCCAATAATGTTTACGGTCTAATTTCCAAGGAAGCATGATTTATCCAAAATTTATAAATTTAATTCAGAATTCATAATCAGAAATATTTAGTTTAGTTAATTCCACTTGGAAGCTAATCAATTCATTTAAATACCTCCCATCGAAGTTCACACTTATCACAAACGAATAACCTCTCGATTCGTTCACGTTATTCCAAAAATCATACAATCTTTCTAAGTTAAAATTGTTATGTGAGGCGTTAAGAGCAACAGAAAACGATTCTTTATATAGTATTGGGAAATACCTCGTATAATTACTAAATATTTCTTGTTCTGATGTATTTAGCTCGCTTGAATTATAGTATATTACATCAATACTAGTGTGAACTCTTAAATCTAAATCGTACCTGTTAAAATTTTTAATAAAGAAAGAATATTTAACCCAAGGTTTAGAACTATTAAAGTCTTTCTCAATAAACGCATTAGGAAATTGTATGGTCCCAATAGTATCCTCAACACCGAAATATACTGAAAATAAAGAAAAAGGAATAATAATACCTACAAGAATCGGCAAAAAGACTAAAATTAGACCAATTATCCTAATAAAGTTTGATCTCATGAGATCTCCTCGTCGTAATAAAATCTAGATCGAATTTTTTCTCGAATTGAATCTGGAAGCGATTTATAACTCATAAGTAAAGTTTTCAATCTTTCAAGTGGTTCAATGTTATCAATTCTCTCAATCGGATTAAAGTTGAGATGTAATTCCCTTAATTTCTTGAGTTCTTCGAGTCCCTTAACAACCTTAATCTCGTTCTTACCCAAATCTAAACGTTCTAGCATGGAGTTACATTCCAAACCTTGAATTTCTTGAATTTGATTATAGCAGAAATTCAACCACGTTAAAAGCGTGTTATTTTGAAGGTTTTTAATTTCCTTTATTTCGTTGTAAGATAAATCTAATTCGTCAAGCTTCCATAGCGAATCTAATCCTTCAATTTCCTTTATGTGGTTATGATTTAACCTTAAAAGCTTAATATTCTCTAAATTCTCAAGCCCTTCGATTTTTTCAATTTTGTTTTCGCTTAACATTAGATATGCTAGATTAACGAGGTTTTCCAAACCCTCAATTTTACTAATTTCATTTCCTCTCAAATCTAAAATCTTTAAATTCTTTAAATTTTCTAACCCGCTAATCTTTTTTATTTTATTAAAAGACAAATTCAGTTCTTCTATATGAACCAGTTTATCAATGTTAATAATGTCTAAAATGTTCTCAATCCCCATCATAGGTAATTCTAAACTTAAATCTTTACGAACTTCATATTTCTTTCCCTTCCATTCTACAAAATCGATATCTGGCATTTTATCTCATAAAAATGATTTATTATTCTCCAATACTATTATACCATTTATATTTTTAAATATTCTGACACAATCAATTTTCTAAATTACGCTAGTCAATAATTTTGTTAGGAAGCCTATTCTCTTCCGTAGTTTGCGCCCGTTTAAGAAATCTTTCGACGATTAAGAACGCGATTAAAACAATACCTATAACAATAACAAATAGGAAGTCGAGAAACCCTACAAACATCATGGAAACGGTCGATATTAGCGAAATGACCAGTATTGCTAACAAATAATGAATTATCTCGATAAATGAGCCCAAATCAATAGCGCTTCTAGTTAACGCTCCTTTTAAGATTTCTGTGAGCTCGCAAGCTTTAAAGCTATTATTATAAGACATGTAATTGCGTAAATTTTTAAAAGTACACCTTTCAAAGTTACAATTATTAACACCAGTTAGCTCTAGGATTTTTATCGAGCAGGAATCCAAGCTTAGATGCGAAGAACCGTGCAATTCAAACAAGATAAACGAACAGTTCTTAAAAACTATGTTTTGACATCGACTAAATGTGATGTAATCAAATTTCTGGTTTTCGAACACAATATACAAATCTGATTTGAATATTCTTAATCTCTCAGGAAGAGCAAGCCCATCCTTAACGGTGTAGGGATTTTCTTCCGTTCCATCCCCATTAATCTTAGAATTTTCAAATACTTCCCTTAAATCTTTCTCATAAAAATCAATAACACCCTTTATTTTTTTCATGTTTATTATCACCCATCATAATTTTGTACATTTTATAGGATAGTAAATCATTTTAGATTTTCAATCTCAATAACACTATGATTTGGTTCTATTTATTCTTGTCTTTAGATTCAAATTAAAATAAAAAAAAGTAATTGAGATTTTTCTTTAAAGGCGATATTTAGGTTGATAACCAACTTATTATTTCGATAATTAGTAAAAATGTTAAAAAAGAAAACTTACACGTATTCGATTGTTGCCGGGGGTTTGGGAGTGATGTCAAAATAGATATTTTTTGTATCGGGGA
>JAHQWH010000075.1 GCA_029856105.1 Promethearchaeia archaeon
ATTTGAAAGAATAATAATTTCAAGATCACATAAACGCCATAAAAACCAATTAATAACGCTCCTTCCCATTTTTTCAAAGTTTTCTGAGTCCATAGTAGATATAATGTAATTGCTAAAGCTATAAAGAGAACTGGAATATCGAAAATCAGAATTACCATCGGAATGTTAAAATTAATAATTATTGCTCCTGAACCTGTAGCTAATAAAATATCACAAATATTGGAGCCTAGTATATCACCTATAGCGATTCCATAAGACTCTCTCCTTATAGCCGTTAAATCCGCTACTAGTTCGGGCAAACTTGTACCAAAGCCAACGATTAATATTCCTATGACGTTTTCGGGAATGTTAAACTCCCTCGCTAAATCGTGAGCAGAGAGTAATGTGAATTCTGCTGTGACTAATAAAATTAGAAGACCAACTAAAGTATAACTGATATCTTTAAAAAGGGACGATGGTATGTGAGGGCTCTCAATTGGGTCAAAACTCATAGGATCTAGGCGTTCTTTATCAGCAAAGCGAACTTCCGGTTTAGTTTTTGCCAAACGCTTTTCGCTCCAGATTATTAATATAAGGTATAAGAAATATGAAATTATCATTAGTAGCGCTTCAAATTGAGTAATAATTCCATCAAGGGAAAATATAAGAAAAATCAATACAGAGATGAAAAGCATAGGACCCTCTCTTCTCAATTCCCACTTACTAACCATGAGCGGCTGGCTCACCGCTAAAATCCCAATAATTAAAGTGATCTGAGTTAAAAAAGACCCTACTTTATTTCCAATGACTATTCCATCAATATATGGGTCAATACCTAAAAGCTTATCAAAACCGCCCATTACACTCACGGCAATTTCCGGTAAACTGGTCCCAATCGCTAAAATCGTAAGGCCCACCATCATATGGCTAATATGTAAGCGATCGGCAATATTTTCGAGTCCGATTATTATGAATTTTGATCCTATGGTCAGCCCAATAAAGCCTAATATCAAAAATATGATTGAAAATAAAATCATTGCTAGTTGTTAAAAATTACTTCATTTAAAATCTTTTATGTCATGCTTAACTATAACTATAAATCGTTTTAACGACATATTGGTAAGAATAAAAATAAAAATAATTAATTGGACGAGACATATTGACCACCTCAAAAAAGGTTAAATCAAACGAAGAAGAACTTTTACCAAGACCAGGTTCTCCGCTTTATAATCTAAATCACGATGATGAGAATGTTAGGAAAAAAACGCTTAGAAAGTGGAGAATAACAAATAAATTTCTAGTCATTCCTTTATACCGACTAAGAATTTTGCCCCTTTTTGGTTTTGGAAGAATATTTCTCATTCTAGCGACAAAGGGAAGAATAACTGGAAAAAAAAGGAGGACGCCATTAGAATACCATTGGATTGAAGGTGTTATAACGATCTTCTCTAGTAGAGGAGAAGACGCGGGGTGGATAAAAAATATGCGCGTTTATCCAGACGCTACATCGGTAAGACACGGCTTCCACCGTTTCCAACCGCAATTAGAATTTGTAACTGATGAGGATCATAAGCTCAATGTTATGAAATGGTACGTGGTAAACCACGGAAGGGCAGCAAAAATGCTTTTCGGTTGGAATCCGAAAATTGACGAGCCAGAAACCACCGATTTCTCAAAAATGTTGAATATGATTACAATAATTAGGTTGCATCCGAAATAAAAAGAGAACTAAGGTTAAGAATTTTCCATACGAAAAAGACAAAATCTATTAATTATTACCAATAATTTTTTAAGTTTTTAGAGAAGTAAATCATTTATCATGAAATGTTTATTGGTATTTTATTCAAGAACGGGTACAACTAAAAAAATTGCTGAATCGATTTCGAAAGAAATGAATTGTGAATACGAAGAAATTATTGATACTAAAAAGCGAAAAGGACGTTTTATTGGTTTTATAAAATCAGGCTTTGCTGCTACAAGGGAAAAATTGACAATTATTAAAGAAATCCAGAAAGATCCTAAATTATACGACACAGTTATTCTCGGAACTCCTATTTGGAACAAGAGAATGCCCCCTGCAATAAGAACATATATTACTGAAAATAAAAACCGATTTAAAAGCGTAGCATTTTTTTGTACGATGGGCGGGAAAGGTGGACCTGAAACTTTTGAAAGCATGACAAAATTATGCGAGAAGTCACCAATATCAACGCTTGCAATAACTAAAAACGAGATTAAAAATGAGCTTCATCTAGATAAAATCAAGAATTTTTCTCAACAATTTATGTCTTAACAATTAGAAATATGAATTTTTAATTTTTACTCTAAAAAATCGCTTTTTGTTATCGCCATTCTGCTCCACATTGACCGCACTTATACATTTTACCGTATATCTTTGGATAAGTGTATATTAACCTGGTTTTATCGTCAACTTCACGAATTTGCGCTTTATTAGTATTTCCACAATTTGGACACTTTTTTTTGCGCGTAACTGTTTCTTCAGAATGATCAATCAGAATTTCGTTCTCATTCAAAATTTCTTCGGGTTCTGAAGTTTGACCCAAATCCGTCTTAGTATCAATTGTAATCAAAGCGCTTTTAATTTCTGGTTTTTGTGGCAAAACTTTTGTTTGTTCTTTTGCCTTCTCTTGCTTTATTTCTTGCTTTACTTCTAAATCCACTTCTGAAACTTTTTCTGTTTTTGATGATGTATCTTTTAAAACTGGTGGGTGTTCTCTTTTTGGCACATTTATCGCAGTTATAGTTTTAGCCAATAAAAGCGTATCTTTTTCTTTAAGATTTACGTTTTCTTTTTTTAGCTCTTCGATTTTATTCTTTAAATCGGATACTTTCTCTTCTTTTTTGGAAAATTTAAATAGCTCAGTCTTTGCGTTTTTTATTTCTTTTTTTAATTGTTCTTTTTCTTCTTTTAAATCTATATTTCTGTTCTCTAAACCCTCTAAAGCGTTCTCTAATTCCTCAACAGAACTTTGCTTGCTTTTCAACGCATGGATGTTATCTTCGAGTAATTTCTTACTTCTTTCAAAATCTTTTAGTTGTCTTTTTAACCCATATATTTTTGCTTCCAATTGTTCCACGTTAGAACTTTCAGCTTTTATGCTCGTTGAGCTTTCAGCCAGTAGTTTATTTTCTTTCTCTAATTCAGAGATTTTTTCGTTTAACGATTTAATAACGCCTTCTAACCTACCGTAATCTTTAATTAGATTATTAAGCGAATTTTGAGTTTTTATTAAAACTTTGTCTTTAACAGAATCAGTAAAAGAATCTCTGATATTTTCTAATTCGAGATTTAACCCATCCATTTTCTGTTGTAGAACCTCTGTTTCACGAATCTTTCCTGCTAGCTCTTGTTTCTGTGAATCGATTAAACTTTTTAAAATATTAACTTCTTCAGATTCTTGAAATTCTTCAGCAGGCTTCACAGAATCAATTTTAACTAAAGAAGTTTTCTCTTTTAACTTTTTATTTAACTTAACGATCTCGCGCTTTAGGGTTTCAACATTTTCTTCCAACTGAGCTCGAGTTTTTTCGTCTTCTTCAGCCATATCTATTAAATCTTTTAAATCTTTACTCATATTAAAAAGTCGAAGTTTGTTGATTAATTGCTTTATTTCTTTAAAATAATAACTTACTAATTAAAATAAATTTATGCTTAAATATAAAATTATAAACTTTATATTACAATTAAAATTAGGCATATCTGTTAAGCAAGTCAAAAATGGTTCGGTACAACAAGTTCTTTTTTAAAGTTTGCATTGTCGGGGATTCTGAAGTAGGAAAAACTACTCTGATAAATCAATACCTAAAGAGAAGATTTGTCCCCAACGCCCAAAGAACGATTGGTTCTAATTTTTTTGTGAAATATGTCAAAATCCCAAATGTTGAGAATGTATTGACTTTACAAGTATGGGATTTAGCCGGGCAACCTCGTTTTAAATGGGTTAGATACGCGTTTTATAAAGGCGCGAAAGGAATTGTATATGCATTCGATTTAACGCGTAAAGAAACGTTCAATAATTTATTAACCTGGAAAGAAGAAGTTGAGAGTAAAATAGGCGTTCAACCAAATGTACTAGTAGGGAACAAGCTTGATTTGCTAAATCATGAAAACAGGATTATTAAACTGGAAGACGCCAATAACCTCAAACAATTATTGACTGCTCACGAATATTATGAAACAAGTGCGAAACTTGGCACTAAAGTAGACGATGTATTTTCTAAATTAGCTTTAGAAATGTATAAAGCATTTAATGAGAACGAATAACTACTAAAACAATCTTTTTTTTGACAAAAATGGAAAAATTTAAATAATAATTAAAAATACATAAGCATTGTTTTGAAATTCAAAACATTTGAACTTTTTCAATGAGGTGAAAAAAGAATGATCATTATGGTAACTGTATTTTATCCCAATCATAAATCAGTTGAAATAGCGAAAATGTATTTAAAACAGCCGAGAGAAATACCATATGTGAAAAAATGGCGTATTTTCAATGCTTACGCTGGAAAGGACGGTATAAAGCAATATCATTTAATTTATACTGAGAAGGAAAAAGCAGAAGATGCTTTTATGGGAATCAGTAAATATTTTATGCCATTTAATCAAATTGAAGGTTTTCATATTCAGAGTGAACCCTTAATAGGTGTATCTGATGGTTATAACTTACTAGGGATGAAATGGGAATAAAATTAAATCGTACTAAAAAATTTAAACATCTTTTTTTTATTTATTTTTAATCCTATTAACCATTAAACTAATTGATAATTATCCAATTATTTGAATAAGAAAAAAAAAATTTTAAGATTTTTTTAATTAGTAGTTTTTTTGGTTTTTAACCGAGTCCTAGTAAAGCTAAAGCTTCTTTTACAGTTAATAAAGGCTCTACTATGTATTTAAATCCTTCAATTCCAAAATAACCCGTAATCCTCTTTGTAATTGCAATATATCCTTCGTGAGCTTTATCATCTGGAACTTCATATAGACTGTAAGATTTAATATCACTACTAGGCACTATGAAAATAAAGAGTGTTTTAACGAAATCGGGTAATTTAGGTAGATTTGGAAACGTCTTTCCTATTTCAGTTGCCTTATGGGGCGGAAATGTAGATGTAGCTAAAAAATAAGTCATTAATTTCACCTTTCAAAATTTGGTTTTTTATTTTTTAAATTAGATTTTAGAGCAAGATATTATTTAATAGACAAACATTTAAATTCTTCTCAATTTTTACAAAAGAGTCAAATCAAAAAATGTTTGATTTGGTATTGAATTTGGAATTGAAGTGAAAATAGAAGAGGATGATATTAAAAGATAATTTTATATTATTTTAAAGATGTATTTTTTGTAATTTGTTAATTGATTTAGCTACTGCATGAGCCATTAATGGAGGAACTGCGTTTCCTACTTGCCTATATTTATCACTCATATTTCCGCAAAACCTATACATGTCTGGGAATGATTGCAATCTCGCGGCTTCTCTAATGGAGATCGCTCTATTCTGTGTAGGATGGATAAATCTACCTGGGGCGCTAACACAACCGCAATTTCCCGTAATAGTATCTGCAGGTTTATTTAAATGAAGTCTACCGTATATATTGGGGTACCCTCCTTTAAGTTGGTACTCCTTCGGCAGAGAAATATGGTTCTCGCCTTGATTAATGTGAGAAATCCTTTTCATTACTAATTCGCTGTGATTTGGGGCAAAATGATCATATAACTTATCCGACTCTTTCCTTAAATATTCTTGAAATTGCGTTTTTGGTGGATGTGAATATTCCTTAACTAAATTTTCTGTACGTTTTTTAACAAAAGGTTTTATGTCAAGAATATCTGAAATCGCGTCCTTTACCGTTAAATAAGACGGTAGAGCTTCCTTCTCGAAAGAGCCCTTCTGGTTACCGCTCCTTCTATTTGGTTTTTGAAGGTTTAACGATAAAACCGAATCCATTGGGCTTCCTATGAAAAACACTCTTCGTCTTAATTGCGGAACTCCGTAATCTGCCGCTAATAACACTTCCATTTTACACGAATAGCCTATTTCGTTATACAACTCAACAACTTTCTTTGCTACCTGTCCTTTTCCCATTGATAAAATTCCTGGAACGTTTTCCATAACGAAAAATTGTGGTTTAAAGTAATTAACCCATTGAATAAAATAATAAATTAACGTATTTCGAGGATCGTCTGGTCTTCTGTTTCCTACCGTAGAAAATCCCATACAAGGGGGCCCTCCGATAATCCCGTTAATTTCTATGTTCTTAACGAATTTATCTGATATTTCTCCGCAATCTAATTCCGTTATGTCTCTATTTAAGCATAAAGTTTCGGGATGATTTAATTTATA
>JAHQWH010000076.1 GCA_029856105.1 Promethearchaeia archaeon
TTATTCACATAAATAATGTTGTTACCCGCGACTGCTGTAGCTGCTGTAGCCATCTGATTCAAGATCATTCCAGCGCCACAACCAGGGCATAATCCGTGTCCCGGATGGAGATGTTGTTGAGGTTCTAAAGTTCTTCGATTTACTTGATAAAAGTCTATTGGTTTTTCGGCTCCAAACTGTTCAATAAGCCCTTTTAGTTTAAGGTTACGTTGTTCAGTATAGTAAATTATTTCGTCAATTTCTTTTTCTAAGAACTGTGGCTTAAAGAGATGTCTAAAACGACCCATAGATTTTAAGAATTCTACAAATTTCTCCTTATCTATATCTAATCCGCGATAATAAGAAAATGTCGGAATGCCATCTTTTACTCTAATAGTGTAAAGAGGCCAATAACCGCAATCCGTAGCTAATTTTGAAATCCTCACGGCGTCTTCGGCTGGGTGTCGCCATCCTCGCATGCAATCTGAAATCAATTGAATGAAAGCAGACCCGTTTGACTTTAACGCATCAGCTACTTTTCCCATAAAATCTGCTGGATAAGCGGGGTTTGCTGTTGCTAAAAATAACGATTTTGTCCCGTAAAAAGCAAAGGGAGTAACTAAATCTTGTTTTACACCAATTTTACCGGGAATTTTTTCTCCACCGGGTCCGGTGGTTGTCGAAGCGTGCGGTGGCGTAGCGCCTGATTCTTGAATTCCCGTGTTCATAAAAGCTTCGTTATCGTAGTTTAAGAATAAAACATTACATTTTCCATCTCTTGCTAAAATATCTTCGAATTTAATTACGTTTCTTTCTGGTTTTGACATCTTATATGTTCACCTCATAGATTTTATCTTTAGTCTCCCGTACGCCAAGGTAACTATAGAGCTGTCCTTTCATATCGTTAACAGATTCCATTTTCTTCTTTGCGACAGCAAATTCATCTCGAGTAACGTCCCGTCCACCTAATCCTACAATAAAACATCTGAATAGAGTTTTAAGCGGATACAACGCCGTTGCTATTGAAGTGGCAAATGGTGGTAAAAGATTATTTAACGAATCTGATTTTTCTAGAATAATTAGTTTTTCGATGTTATGCTCTTGGACAATCTTTTGTAATTCCTCGTAAGGGAAGGGCCTATAAGCTCTTATTTTAATTAGCCCTATGTCCTTGTTTTTAGTCATCCAACTAACGATGTTTCCACATATACTTCCCATAGTAATAAAAGCCGTTTTTGAAGAGTTATCTAAGTTGTAAGTTTCAATTAAGTTATAATGGCGCCCAGTCGCTTTTCCGAATTCTTCGTAGGCCTTTTTCATGATATCTAACACAGGGTTCTTCGCTTCATCAAGATTTTTTCTTCCTTCCATGAAAAAGCTAGGAGTTACAAGACCGCCCCATACACCAGGATGCTTAGTTGAGATCGTATGGCGAGGCTTTTTTGGCGTTAATTTCCATACAACCTCGTCTGGAATTAACCATAATTTCTGAACGGAATGAGAAATAATAAAACCATCGTGTACAAACATAGTTGGAAACAAAGAATTGTCAGATATCATAACTGACAAAATCGCTGCATCGTAGGTCTCTTGAACATTCTCCGATACTACACAGTTCCAACCGTAATCAGTTAACACATATTCCCAACTGTTCCAAATTGAAAGATTAGGAGAATTAAAAGCTCTCGCTGAAATCATCATAGTTAACGGTACACGCCAACCAACTGCCATAGGTAAGGCTTCTGACATTAACAAATAGCCTTGTGATGCTGTAGCTGTAAAAGTTCTGGCACCAGCAGCGCAAGCTGCCGTTGAGTAACTAATAGCTGCTAATTCGGATTCGACATTAACGAAGGCTGCTTTTAATCTTCCTTGATGAACAACATCAGATAGTCCCTCGACGGATTGAGTTTGTGGGGTAATAGGAAAAGCACAAATTACATCAGGGTCCGTTTGAGTAACTCCTCCGGCCACAGCGTAATTCCCAATCATTGCCGTCTCGACGGGCTCTTTAATTTCTTTGAAAAATAATTTCATTGGTTCTACTGACATTTTAATTACCTCCACTTTCTTCCGGTACTGCACAAGCAGCCGGTCCTTGTTTCAATTTTTTACTTATTGCTTGAACAGGGCAGATATTTAGACAATTTAAACATGATTTACAATGAAGTAAATCAATTCCAATCATATGATATTTGCCGTCTTCCCTTTTCTCTCTAATAATGGCAAAATCAGGGCAAATGAACCAACACTGAGCGCAATTTGTACATGTTTCCGCGTCCCAAATCATATCCCATTCGCCCCACGAGCCAGTATTCACTTGGTCGCTTCCAACAGGGATTACTTTTTCGTCGCAATACCAAACACCCGCTTTATCTAATTCCTTGTATCCAGGTAAGCCTAAATCTATTTGTTGCCACGGTACTTTAGTGTCAACGGTAAAATCTGGCTCGAGTCCGATGTCAAATATGCAAGTTTCTTCAATCGCTTGCTTTATTGCTTCGATATTTTTTCCAGCTATAGCTCCTTTGAAACGCTTCATGATAGCATTAGATAATTCTTCGAGAGTAAAGAGGTGAGAGATTCTAATTAAAGCACCTAATATAATAGTATTTGTAATGTTTCGACCTAAAACATCTAGAGCAATTCGGGTCGCATCAATTGTAGCAATGTTGATGTCTTTTCTTTTTACGGCTTCTTGAATGGTTAATTGGTCCGCTACGGTATTTACTATCAACCAACCACCTTTCGGTACGCCAGCAGTTACATCTACTTCTGAGAGTAACGATTCGTCTAACACAGCTACGAAATGAGGGCCATACACTTGTTCATTTGACCTTACTAAATCTGAGTTCGAAGAAAGCCTAACATAGCTTTCAGTGGGACTTCCCATTCGTTCTGCTCCAAATCTCGGTTGACAGACGCCATAGCCATAAAAAGCTTCGACACATAGGTTAGAAGCAGTAACGCCTCCTTGCCCCCCGCGTGCGTGGAATCGAAGATTAACGGTGTAATCTTTTAAAATTTCTTTAACGTGTTCTGGAGTTAACATTTTTCTCTAAAAATTTATTTTTAATTTCTAATTGATAAGTTGTATTAAGAAAAATCTTCTTAAAAAATTAAGTTTTATCCATTTATTCCATAAATTTATGCTAAAACTTAAAATAACGAACTTTTTAGGAAATGGATTTTTATTATACATAATAGTTTTAGGGGAGTTTTTTTAATTGTCGCACAATATTGATAATGGTAATCATTTTGATTCTGAAAGTACGCCAGATACAAATACAATCGCAATGAAAATTACTCCAGATTTCGTTCCTATGATCCGAATTATCTTTTGGAACAGTATGGGATTCTTTTTTTTCTCATTTTTGATCCCATACGTCACAATCCAATTATTAGGGGGTACGGGAACGGTGTTAGGGCTTACTTTTTCAATACAGACTATTGGTGGGTTAATCAGTGCTCCAATTGTTGGTTATTTAACTGACAGAGTTTCAAGAAAGCTATTAATCCTAATAGGGAGTTTTGGGCGTGGAGCAAGCTATATTTTAATGTATCTGGGTATTTTATTATCTTCTTTATTATTATTCGCTATTGGGATGTTTGTTTTAGGGCTGTTTGTAGGGTTTTTTTGGACACCATTAGATACGTTAATTTCTGAGAAATCAAATAAATCAAATCGTTCTTTTGCGTTCGGAAAACGAGCTGGAATGATAGGAAAAGGAAATCTAGTTGGATCAATTATTAGTGTTATTGTTTTTGGTTTGGCAATTACATTTACGCCTGAAAATCTTTTTTTGGTTTACAGTCCACTGATATTGTTTGCAGCATCTAACGTTCTTGGAGGTATAATTTTTCATCGTAAAGTCAACGAAGAACTTACATACGAAAAGCACATTTTCAATTTATTTCCATCCTCAGTCGAACCAATCATGGTTTCTAAAGAACCAGTGATACTAGATACGTCTGTAAAACCCAAGAACAACTTAGCGATGGGATTTTTTTTCGGTTTCAGCGTGTTGACCATTGCTTTTATGGTGAGTAGTATGAATCAATCTTTAGCGTATCCCTTCTTTCAAGTTTATTTGATTGAAGAATTGAAAGTTGAGATGCCTATTCTAGTAATGTTAATTTATTTTCCCGCTCAGATTTTATCTTTATTATTTGCTCCCAAAATAGGTAAGATTGCTGATAAGATAAATCCTGTATTAGGGATTGCAGTTGTAAGCGGGTTAGGGGCGTTAGTAACCTGGTTTATAATTAATTCTACATCGGGATTCATGTTTGGTTTTATCTTACTTTTTGACTCAACTTTTGCTTGGGGAGGCAACTTAATTTTACAAAATGTCCTCAGTCGAATATCAAAAATCCACCGTGGAAAAATTTTTGGAGCGGCTCAGTGGTTAAGCTTATTAGGTGCTGTTTTAGGCCCAACTATAGGAGGTTTGGCTTGGGATAATTTAGGACCAAGCGCTCCTTTCATGATCTCAATATTTATCGAACTAACCGTAATTCCTTTGTATGCAATAGCAATTATTTCTTTGAAACCTTATATGGCGGAAAAAGTAGATTAGAGAAATTATTTCTTAAAGAAGCAATTTAAGTAAATTCTTTATTTAACCTATTTGCAACCTCAATTGATAAACTAAAAATGTTATTTAAACCCTCTTTAGAAACTAAACTCATCGTATCTTTTTCAGAATGGACATATTTTATGGATCCCGCAGAACCAAGTGCGCAAGCTTTATATCCCAAGCTTACTATGGGCATATGATCTCCACCTGCTCCTGTAGGAAAATATATCTCCTTTATTTCAATCCCTAAATCTTTACTAGTATTCCTAAATAGCTCGTTCAATTTTGAATTGGTTGTTTTCTTAGGAATTCCATGAGATGTTACGTTTCTTAGCACGCCATGTGCACCTACAAGATCATAGTTTATAAAATATGTTATGTCTTTATCTAATTCATTTTTGTGTTTCTGGATGAAATTAATCGCTCCACCTAAGTTAAGTTCTTCAGAACCCGTAATTAAAAACGTAAAATCAATATTTTCTGAAGGATTGTTCTTAAAATATTTCGAGAGGGCAATTACTGTACCAACGCTCGTAGCATTATCTGTCGCTCCTGGAGATTTATTACCGACTTTATTGAAATAATTTAATATTGCTAATATCCCAATTACTATGCTAACGCCTAAAAGTATGTTATCCAAGATGAGATTATTAAACATAAAAATAATCTTTAAAACGCTTAAGACGAAAATTACTACTAATAGAATTAATCCGCCAAAAACTGAGACTATTATTAAATAAATCCTAATAATTGAAGAAAATACTTGGGACTTCGAATCGTAATGAGCAAGAAAGATAAGATTGGCCAAAGAATTCTTGCTTTTTAAATTTACGTAAATGTTTTCAGTTTCGAAATTATACTTATCATTCTTCATTAATTTTATCTTAGTTGAATCAGAAATCTTACATAACTTTAACATACATATTACAATTAGAGCAATGATAACCAACGATAAAATTGGCATAATAATATTCGATATCGCTAAAATTATGTATAGAGTTCCCAAAATCAAAAACCAAAGCTCGATCCTCTTCCAAATGTATAGCGAAGTTTCAAATTTCTCGCGGTTGACGGTATTATAACCTATCTTTTCAAACTCGTCTACTACTACTTTGATTGCCTTTTTTTCTCCTTCTGAGCCAACTAATCGAGGAAATGATAATCTTTTTGTAATTACATAGGCTAAATTTTCATCTACTGACATAGTACTAAATTTTCATCTTGACATATAAAATCTTTATACAAGATATTTATAGTTACCCCACAAAAATTTTTATTATAAAAAATAGAACTTGGATTTTAAAGAAATGATTCGAACCATTCTAATGGAAGCGTTCTTTTGACCTTTTCCAAAAACTCTGGCACCGTCAATATTCCTAAATCGGATATAATTTCTTTAAAATAGCTAGACGGGGTTATATCAAAATAAAAATTATGGACTTTAAACAATTCTTTTTTAATTTTTTTAGAATATACCTCGTAGACTGGCTTGTGATCAATAATTATTTTCTGGTTATAATGACTCTTTAAATTATATTTAAAAGAATCTCCAACTGTGTAAACATCCTTATTATTCGCAGCGGCAATACATGCTAAAGGATAACTCCCTATCTTATTTACAATTGACCCATCTCGTAGTATGCTATCGATTCCGAGAAGAACGATATCTACTTTTTTGATGAACTTCCCCATCGCTGAATCTGCTATTAAATGTGTTTCAAAATTAGAAGCCAATTTTTCGGCGGTACGTCGCCCTTCAAGCAAAGGACGAGATTCTAAAAC
>JAHQWH010000077.1 GCA_029856105.1 Promethearchaeia archaeon
CTTCTCTTGTTATCCCTAGATTGCATATAATAAGTCTTTTAAGAGTATTTATTCGTTCCCCAACAAGCAATAAAGATTTTTTACTGTAATCTAAACCCGTTGCTGCGTTGATGTGCTTAATTATGTGGTCAAGTGAGGGGTTTAGGAAATTGCAATTTACGGCGGAATCATCTATCGCCCTGATATTTTGTAGGGCAATAACTCCCTTTTCTTTACCTTTTATGGACGTTCTATCGCCAGATTTTATGCGTAATTGCGGATACGCGAGAGTTCCCGCTTCAGCGCTGAACCAATCGCATTTTTCGTGGCTCGCTCCCACATAACAAGTAATATAACTTAAAGCTTGTCCCGCAAAAGCTCTTGGATCGTGCATGGGCATTTCTAAACCCTTTACATGAGCAGCTAATTCAGGATCGACATCAAATTCTTTTGCCATGGTGCGTACACCCTCAGAAAGTATGTTGCCTATGCCTTCTTTTTTCGCAATTTTATCAATTAGTTTTAAAAGCAAATCTCCATTTCCCCACTTTATTTCTCCGATTTCAATATCTTTTAGATGCGACTTAATTTCATCAATCCCTAAATTGTTTTCAACTAAGTAAATTAAAAATGCGATAGACACCCCCCCAGAAATAGTATCAAAACCATATACGTTACACATATGATGCGAGAGAATTACTTCTTTGGAATCGTTAACACCGCATAAAGGACCAAATGCCGCGACAGACTCGTACTCTGGCCCATCTACTTCGATTTCTTTGCCTTCGTGTTCTAAAATTGTTGTTTTACCACATCTCATAGTACAGCCCGCACATCCGTAATCTAAAACGGGATATTCTTCTCGTAACGTTTTCCCCGTCAATTTTTCAGCGAAAAATTCGTTTTCAGTAAAATAATATGCTGGCGTGTCACCAAGAGCCATACCTATGTCTAAATAGCTGTTTGTGCCGTATAAAGTGAATAGAAAAGGCACTATTTCCTTAAGGAGGTCCCCTCTCTTTGCATCTTCTGCTTCTTTTAACAGTTCTTTGCCTATTTTATTATCTGCGATTTGCACTCTTTTAGTTCCGTGAATTGCAATAGCTTTTAAGTTTTTTGAGCCCATTATAGCACCTATACCACATCTCCCTATAGCTCGACCTTCGTCGTTAATTATTCCCGCATATTTCACTAAATTTTCACCAGCAATACCAATAGTGGCAACCCGAATCTTATCGTTGTTTAGTTCTTTTTTCAAAATTGATTGGGTTTCGTACGTATCTTTACCCCAAACGGCATCTCCACCTTTAAATTCAATTGTTTCATCGTGGACATATAGATAGATAGGACTTTTTGCTTTCCCAACAATAACTATAGCGTCGAAACCACTGTTATGTAAAGAAATGCAAAAATAACCCCCCGAAGAGCCTTCACCCCATATACCTGTAAGAGGTGATATTGCTGTTACGGTGTATCTTCCAGAGGAAGGTCTTAAAGTTCCTGTTACAGGCCCCGTTGCAAATATTAGTGGATTGATTTCTGAAAAAGCATCTTTTTTTAAGGTGTCGTAATCGTCTTTTGATAGAAAGTCATAAGTTATTTTAGCACTTAACCCTGTGCCACCGAGGTACTCCTTTGCAATTTGAGCGTCCAAATCTTTAACATCGACTGTTTGGTCGGTTAAATTAACATAAGCAATTTTTCCATTATAACCAAATATATTTTCACTCATCTTTTTCCCTCATATTCAATTTTTTAAAAATCAATATCCCTCCCATCCCACGCGTATTCAAAGATGGTTTTGAATAGTTTTCTATTAATTGTACGATAAGAAGTTAGAGATACAGCATCATCGTCAGCATATTCGGCTAATAAATCTAGTTTCGAGAAATAATCTTCTTTGCTAATAACAGGATTTTTCAAATCTTTTACGCATATAGGACCATCGATTGAGACTATAAAATTTTTAACGGCTTGAAGAAATTTTTTGTACAATTCGTCTCTACTCTTGTTTTCGACTTTAACATTGAAAATTGGGCATAATGACATCCATCTATCAGTGACTTTTGATTGAAAGGCAATAGAATAAGGGGCGAACATTCCAACGCTAAGGCCGTGATGTACGCCAAATATTTTCCCGAAGCTATGCCCTAACGCATGGTCTATTCCCGCTGTAGTATTTCCAAATCCAATTCCCGCCATTAATGAAGCCATTTGCATATGTTCTCTGGCTTCTATATCTTTTGCTCCGTATTTGTACGCACGGGGAAGATATTTTACTATTTCTTTTATTGCAGTCGAATTCATGGCATCACTATATGGGCTACCCCAATTTGAAATGTAACTCCCTGTAGCGTGAGAAAATGCGTCTAAACCTGTTGCCATTGTTAGAAATGGAGGCATGTCTTTAACGAAATCCGTAAATAAAATCGTAATATCAGCGTATATCTCGTCGCTCAACACTACAAGTTTTTTAGGAGGTTCTCTATCGGTATCTGTAATTACAGCTGCTTGAGTTACTTCGGAACCCGTCCCAGATGTCGTTGGAATTGCTATGAAATATTTCATTTTTTTTCGTAATCCCAGGGAACCGAAATACGGCAAAATCATCATCAAATTTAGTTCAGGTTTTTCGTATTTAACCATTACCATTTTTGTTGTATCCATAACACTGCCTCCCCCTATAGCAAATAATACTTGTGGTTTAAATTCCTCGCATATTTTTGCGCCTTCATAGATTGTTGAGATTGGAACTTCTGGCATTGCTCCAGACCATATTTTATACTCCATTTCAATCAAGTCCAGATAATCTGTTACCTTTTTAGCAAATTTTTGAGTAAATGAATCTGTTATAATTAACGCTCTTCTGTCTTCTTTGTCCAATGAAGCTTCTAAATATCGGGCAACTCTTAGTAGTGCTGATTTACCCTGGTAAGTTTTGGACGAGCAAAAAGTTGACATTACTGCTCTTAGAGCTCTGCCCCCAACTAATGCCATCATATCCTTTATTACAGGTGTCTCATACCAAGCTGTTTTTTTTTGTACCATTTTAATCTAATCTCTTGTGGAATTCACATTTTTTTTTTATTTGTAAATTAAATTTTAAAGTAAGATTTCTTGTAAAAAGTTGATTATTAATTATTTGAGATAAACATGAATATATACTTATAGAACAATTAGGATAATTAGACACATTTGTAGAGCTTTATTAATTGCAATTTGCTCGAAGATTTTTCTTGACGATCAACTACTTATATAGAGAAATCCAAAGGTAACTTGATTAAAACAAATTGGTATGGATAGAAAATGGCTGATGAAATTAAAGTTGTGTCTATCATTGGAATAGGCTTCATGGGAAAGCAAATTGTTGAAAAAAGTGCCGATAAGAACTATTCTATTCGAATGTACGACGCAAATACCGAAGGGTTTGATAAATATACGAGAAAAATTGCGAGAAGAAAAAGGATAAAAAAGGTTTCTGGAGATGTTTCATTCCACGATACTATTGCAGAAGCTGTAAAAGATGCAGATATTATTATAGAAGCAATCCCAGAAAAATTGGACTTGAAGAAAGAGATATTTTCTGAGATCGATAAATTCGCACCGCCACATGCCATAATAGCTACTAATAGTTCCTCAATTCCCATATCGAAGCTTGAAAACTCTGTTAAACGAAAAGATAAAGTGTTGAATATCCATTTTTACCATTTAACAGTATCTCCTATGGCAGACATAATGAGAGGGAGCGAAACTAGCGACGAAACTTTTCAGAAAGGAAAGAGTTGGATTGAAAGTATTGATATTACGCCGTTAATTGTTAAAAAAGAATGTTTTGGTTTTGTGTTTAATCGAATATGGCGCGCAATTAAAAAAGAAAGCTTGAAAATATGGGCTGGTGGACACGCTGATATTGAAGTAGTTGATCAAGCGTGGAAAATCTACACAGCGATGGGACACGGCCCTTTTGCTTTGATGGACCAAGTAGGGTTAGATGTAGTTTGGGATATCGAGATGTCTTACTATAAGGAAAGCGGAGATCCAAAAGATAAACCACCGCAAGCTCTTAAAGATATGGTCGATAAAGGCGAATTAGGAAGGAAAACTGGAAAGGGTTTCTATACTTATTAGTTATAATATCTATTTTTTTCTTTATAATTTTATTTTAATCCTAAAAATCTAAAAAAATAAGTAATATCCCATAAAACCTTGCGGGGTTTGTCACCGTGCGTCTACAATTTTTACACACGAGTCATTCGTAAGGGATTCTATAATTTTTCGTCAATTATTTCTGTCATCATCTTGATTGAAGGCCTATCAGTTTTATCTTTACCAATATAAGTCCAAATAATTTTTCCGTCCTTGTTTATTAGAAATTTGCTCGGTACCGCTTGTTTAATATTCAGAGTCCCTCCTCCACCGGGAGCAAACCAGTAAACATCGTAATCTTTCGCAATCTTTGCTCCGCGATCAGATATAATATCTACAGTAAAATTATTTTTTTCCTTGAATTTTTGTAAAAGTCTTTGGCTATCGCTTGCTATTGATATAAGTTTAATATTCCTCTTCTCAAATTCAGATATATTTTTGGTAAGTAGCGTTAAATGTTTTAAACAATGACTTCACCAGTTTCCTCTAAAGAAATCAATTAATACTCCGTTATAAACTTCAAGAAGTTTTTTTAAGCTGATTTCGTTCCCATAAATATCCTTAGTGTCAAATAATGGCGCTTTAGAACCCGCTGGTAATCCACTAGGCCTTGGCGGTTCTTCATCGTTCATATTAAAAAATTAAGTGCTCTCAAATTTAAAGTAATTGGGTATAAATTATTAAGTAGAAGTAAAATACTTTGATGAGAAATTATAACTTTAAATAAAAAAAGAAAGAAAAATTTTTTGAAGTTAAATTAAGTGAGTCCACGGAAAATTAACAGATATATTCAAATTAACGAGGATTGCGGCATAGAGCGTAGAGAATGAGATTTTAAGCGCTAAAGTTGCATCTGTAGTAGCTAATCCCACTATATAAGTTGGATCCATTATAAGTGTTATATTATTATTGGTATTATTTGTAAAGGAATGAAACGTACTAAAATAGTTATCTAATGATTCTCCTACTTTAACGCCTACAGGGAGTGCTGATTCATTCGCGCTGGTCACTGTATGAAATTCTGCGTCGATTAAAATATCATAAATAGCGTAAAATCCTTGGTTGTCGAGATCAAAAGTAATCGTGACATTAATAGAATCGTCGATTGGATCAAAAGGTAGAACGCCTGGATCATGATCTACTGGAAATGTGTCGCGAAAATTAAAACCGAGATTCATTCCGCTATAAGCAATGCTACCAAGATAACCAAATATAATAAGACTGAATATCGTACCTAATACTTTAAAAATGTAACTTAGTCTAAATTTTACACGATATTCTTTTTTTTTACGTAATTCTATTGCTTCAATTAGGTATTGCAATGCTCTAATCCCAGATGAACCTAATAACAACCAAGCTATGACTTGTAAACCTAAAAGTACCTGAAGCATAGGTAAATTTATTGAATATGTCCCTAGTGTTACTCCAGATGTAAAGCCTCCGAAAATATAAAACATATAAAGCCCAGAGTATATTGTAGAACCAAACGCTATAAGACGATTCGCAGAAGTGTCTTTGGGAAAAGCATGCCTTACCAAGGCAAAAACAGTACCAATAATTCCAATAATGATTACTGTAATTTTGAATTCTTGACTAAATGACATAAGTCCCATCATTGAGATTACTTCAAAGATAATTAACGGTAAAGCAATGTACATTAACGCATTGAGAATCCCATGTAAGATCATTTTATTTATTTGAACAGCCATAGGTTTTAACCCTTTTTTTTAATTTTATTTTTTTTTATAGAGTTACGTTTATGTTTATTAAAAATCTCATATCATTTCTAATACTTAAATCTCTCTTATTAGATTTATTATAACTCAATTCTTTTATAAGATGTAGTTTAAATTAACTTAACAATATTATTTATAAAATATAAAAATATTTCGATTAAGGGATAAAATTGGATAAAAAAGATTATTATAAGTATATGTTTATCATTGGTGCTTTCTGGAATTGGATTCTTTCAGTATCGTTTATTATTTTAAGCATCGTTGACGAGACGATTTTTGCTACTTTTGGTATAACAAAACCACCTACTCTTTTCTTTTTGCACGCTCTTTTGATATTAATATTTACATACGGAATCGGGTACTTTATCGTTGGAAGGGATATAGATAACAATAGGGGGATTGTCATACTCGGAATAATTAGTAAACTTGCTTATTTTGGATGTAACCTTATATATTTATTTATAGGGGATCTCACAA
>JAHQWH010000078.1 GCA_029856105.1 Promethearchaeia archaeon
TGTTTCCATAAAACGTATCCTAAGAATTTACCTGAATTGAATTCGGTACGCCCTTTAATGTCATTAACGTTCATTTTTAATCCTAAATTATTTTAATTAAATTCAGATTAATCATGAAACAATTTGTTAATAAATATTTTCATAACAAAAAAGTATTTGATGTATCCAGATTTTTATTTTTTAACAAAATAATTAGGTTAAGATTATGGTAAGCCCAGAAGACACGCCTTTCTTTCAATCTGAGAAAGCAACAAAATGCGATACTATAGAAGCTTATCGTACTTGGCCAATATTTTTGCTTTCTTTTATAAGATTATTTTCGATTTCAATTTTCGAAAGAGCATTTCTAAACTATTTATATTTCTTTGCAGATATTAATGAAAGTACCTTAGGATTAATTAGTTCAGCAACGGCAGTTGCTTATATTATTGGTCCCTTAGTTGGTCAATTTATTACTTTAAAACTCGGAATTCGAAATTCAATAATCCTATCTTCTATTTCCACATCGATATTAATGGGTGCTCAGATGTTATATTTTGATCCCTTATATTTAATATCTATCCGAATTATAAGTGGGATATCGTTAGGCGTTTACTGGCCTAATTGCTACAATCTCCTAAGTAGATGGCAAAGCGTAAGTAATTATGAAAAATCTAATAGAAATTTCAAACAATTCAATTATTCTTGGAACCTTGGTTTTATATTAGGACTTCTCTTTGGTTATTTTTCAGCGTTCATGTTAAATGAGTACATTACCATGACGATTGCATTGTTTCTTTCCTTCCTTTTACTACCCTTTAGTTTATTTCTTAAAAAAGATTCAGAGTTGAATCATTTAAGCGAAAAAAACGTAAATAAAGAGCAATTTAATATTGAACTTAACTCTGATGTGAATCTAAGAAAGGTAACTAAACAAAAATCAAATAATCATATGGTTGTATATCCTATATTATTTTCTTGGTTAACTATATTTGTATATTCTGTATCAAAATCCATAATTCGCTTTAGTTATCCTGTATTTCTTAAATCATTCGGAAGCCCTTCTTATTTTGCATATCTCATTCAACTTTCTATCCAAATTGGTCAATTAGCCGGCTTAACTTGGAGTAATTCTATGAAAATCAATTCCAGAAAAATCTCGGTATTCGCTAGCCTAATAATGATCGTTATTAGTTCCATAGCAATCATATTAGTTCAAAATATTATATATATCTCAATAATAAGTGCAACCATAGGACTTTTCATAGGGCTGATTCAAGGTACATCGTTAAAAATTATGATTGATTACGGTGCTGCGAATAATACTAAAAAATATTCTACTATAAATGAAGTTTTAAAGGGAATAGGCTTTGGATTAACTCCTATTGCTGCGGGTTTTATATCCGAAATCAACATTTATGGAGCCTTTGTGTTCCTTATAATTTTTGGAGTGATTGTCTTTATACCCTTACTCTACTCATCCCGAAATATAAATTTGAAGACTAGCTGATATATCTTTATCTCCTTTTAGGTTTGTATAAAAAAAAATTATTTAGCTTTAGGATCATTTTGCATAATTCCGGAGATAACACCCTCAGAATCTTTAAAATAAGCTAACCAACCCACACCAGGCACTGCGTTCTTTGGACGTACTATTTTGCCACCTTTATTTTTAATTTTCTTAATTACATCATCAATGTCGCCAACATCAATAGTATTTACAACTTGTGGGAATCCTTTTTCTCCGTAGCCCAATCCACCATCGATCCCAGGTTCCTTTTCGTCACCAGTCATAATGAGCCAATAATCCATAGGACCATCCCATTTTTCAAACTTCCAACCAAAAACATCTTCATAAAATGCTATTGTCTTATTTACATCTTTTACATTCATTTCAAAATGGACTAATCTCGGCATTAAATACACCTCTTATATTTTTACATTTTCAACTTATGTCAAACTATAAAAAAGTTTTTCTTATAATATAAAAATTCCCTCACTAGATGAACGAGCGAATAATTGAAGAGTATACTAGCAAATACTTAATCATATTCCTCTTATGATTCTACTAATTTACTCTTCACTTACCTTTCTTTTTTCTCCGCTGCTCTAACTGTAAAGAAACCTATTACTGCTCCGATAATAAATGGGAGAAGAATTTGAAGCCATAATAATTCAAATGGTAATAAGTAAGTAGGAGGAGGATGTTGTGGATTTGATGGCAAAATTCTTAAATAATAAGAAAAGGAAGAGCTAATCCAATTATAAGACCACGCGATAAAAGTAGCAACTCCTAACCATTTCCAGTGTTTGTAAATTAAAGGTTTTCTGAAATATGATAAATAAGTCTTTAATATAACAATAACAGCTATTGCAAAGCTAGGCCAAACATGAAAATTAAAACTAAAATCAAGTATTTCAAAAGGGGGTTCTCCGAAAAGTATGGCACTAATAAATCCGGAGATCCCCGCAAACAAACCCAAAAAATATAAAGTTGTAGCAAATCCACCAAAGGCTCTATGAGACCTAAATAATACATCATTAGTTTTTAGTATTGATATTTTTTTTTTCTTAAATCCCGCGTATGATCCGGTAACCGACTGTACCGTAGCACATAGGCACCCAAGCATGGTAACTATTGTATTAAATTCAGCCGTAGTGTATGTAAGTCCTGCCATAATTTCTAGAATCCCTATATCTTAATATAACCAATTTTATGTCTTATAATTTTCATGTTTTAATAGCATTTAACATTCAGTATAGAATTTTTTCCTTCTTAAAAATTATGGTTATGTCAATTATTGCAAATAGGTTATTTTTTTTTCACTTTTAATTTGAAGTTTTTCATTTTGAAATTATCTTTGCTTTATATAAATTACTTTTTATTATAGAAAATTAATAATAAAAGGAAGCGTATTGATTAATCGATAATATATCCTTGTCCTTCCCACGCTTTTCGCATTACAATATTATGCCTTAAATATTCATCAACTATGTTTTTTGGAACGGTATTCAATGGGCAGCTAAAGTTAGGGCATTTAGAGCAACTGAGAAAATGCATTGAAACGATCCATATTATTGATAAAATTAGCGAGATTCCAAAGTAAATGTACATTTGTGCTAAGAATAAAAAAACTAAAGGATAACCAGCGAATAATGAGATGCCAATTATGAATTGAATTTTTTCTGAGCGACTCATAGGGGCGGGATTATACTTCCAAGCTTTATAAATGCCATAATTTGCATAGCATTTAATTTTTTTCTCAACTTCAAACGCGTAATAAGGACAATGACTACAGAGAATTTTATTTTCCCAGACTTGGAAGAAAAACGCTAAATACGCAATATAACTCGAAAAAAAGAAGACCACTTGAAAAGTATTTAATCCTCCAGAAATAAACCCATGTAAAATTCCTGCAACCATAGCAATCCATGCGCTCAAAACAGGGATTATAAAATAGATTGTATCCTTAATATCAAACTTACACATTAGTTTTCCATTCAATGAGCAATTCTGGCAACTTGTAGCTTCAACCTTGCAAATATTTTGCCTTAGATTTTCTTTTTTCACGCATAGAACCTCCAAAAATAGAAATTCAAGTTTTAATTAATATTTATCAGTTTTTCCTTTAAAAATAATATTTTAATCATTAAATGCTAAGTTTTACTATCCATCTCGGATTACTCATTTATAATCCTGTTATAAACATAAGCTTTCAAATACTTACTTTCTATAACGCTTAGTTCAAGCACTAAATCTTTAGTGTAAAACTTTGGATCAACAGCATCTGGGTGACCTCTCCATCTCTCTCTCACTACTTCAATCCCTTCATCTGTCAATTCAATAATTATCAATATACCTTTAGGCTTCATAACGCGCAGAAACTCACTTAGAGCTAGCTTTTTATTACCTATATGATGTAGCGTAGCGTAGAGGAAAATAGCATCAAAAGAAGCGTCTTCAAAAGGCATTTTTTCCGCGTTAAAAGGTTTAAATGTAATCATATCCTCAACATTTACTTTCTTAGCAGGCGTTTTCCAATCGCCCCAGTTAGCTCCCTCCGGTTCGCCTGTAATAACTTGATAACCGTGAAGAGCAAGTAATATTGCCATTTGACCTCTACCCGTACCAACATCTAAGACTTTTGAGTTCTTTACTAATTTTAGTTTAGATACAACGGAACTCAAAAAATCCGCATCCCTACTAAATTTCTCTCCTAAAATTCCTTTAGCTTTACTAAAATCCATATTTTCACCTATATTCTTTCATTTATCATTTAAACGCTTTTGTTAAAAGTTAACTATTATTCTAATCTTGTTATGTTATTGAAAAAAGAAATAAAATTAAAATAAAAAATTAGTCGATTAAGTTTTAAGTTTTGTTTAATTTGTCGTCAATTCCTGCAATATCTTTTACCAGCTTCTTTTTGGATTCAATGTCGTACTGTGTTGTGATAGCAATACTTTCCATTATGGGCGAACCACCGCCATGATAATTTCCATAGAGAAGTATTCCTCCAGTTGCCGAACAGTACATATCACCAACAAACCGCCAGAATTGCGCAGCATTTTCAGGTGAAATGTTAGGGTTTCTAGTAATGTATTTATAGAGATAGTCCTTAATCTCTGGATTAACAAAATCCTTTTCGTGTGGGAAAGTTGCTGGAATGCCACCAGAGATATCTGTTATTATCTCAGCTTCGCGAAAAACATTTTCTCCTGAAATACATCTTCCAACATTGCAATAAATAGAATTTGGAATAAAACTTCCAGGACCGTAGGGAACAAATCCTACGCCCGGTATATAAACTTCTGGCTTACCTAAATCAGAAGCCGTGTATCCTGCGGCATAGCCAAGTTCTGATACCATAATTAATTCAGCCAATTTATGCCTTACATGAGGCGTCCTATGAATGTTATTATACTCTGCTGCTAAAGCGGCAGTACCGACTACTAAATCTCCGATAGCTGGCTTGCATCCTGAATAACTATGACGATGAAAGAGCGCAAATAATAAGGCAAGAACGCCAGCATGTTGATATTCACCACATAGAAAAACCCTTTCCCATGGAACAAATACATTGTCAAAAATAATATACGAATCTGTAGCCCCAGGCATAAACCCGCGTTTAAAATAATCCCTTTTGCGAAAATTGTGGATGGTTACTACTTGTTTAACATCTTTATGATCCGCAGGTAACGCAAATGCAACTGCATAATCTTTATCCTCTGGCCTTAATGCTCTTGTTGGGACAACCAAAATTTCGTCAGATACAGAAGCTTCAGAAATATGAACCTTACAACCACTAACTATAATCCCGTCCTTTTTTCTTTCTACAACACGAACATACATGTCTGGGTCTTCCTGATCCGCAGGACGCTTTATTCGATCACCTTTTACATCCGTTTGAGCACAAGCAGCAATTAAATCTTCTTTCTGAAATCGCTCCAACCATTTTTTAAAGTTTCCGTGGTAATTTGTTTCTCCTTTATTTAATTTATCCGCTTCGTAGCTCACATTATACACTGCGTTTGTTCCATCACAGCCCATACAGCGCTGAATACATCCGCCAACTCTCTGACAGAGTTTTCGCGTCATATCCTGCTTCTTATGAAGATCGTCAGTATTTTGATGAATATGTGTAAAACGATTAATTGTCTCACCTGTAAGATGAGATTTCACAAGCATTAAATCCGCATATTCTTCAACTAAATCAAAAGTCATTCCAATTGTATTGATACAAGGGATTTGCTGCTCGTCTAAACGATCAATCCTCTCCCCGTCGTAATAAATATTATTATACATTTTATTTAGATCTTTCATAAATTGTTCTTTAGTTCTCATATCTATCCTCTATCCTCCATTTATTTAGTAGAAATATCCCATTTTTTAATGATACTTCTTCAAAATTCACTAAAAGAAAGTAAAATCAATAAATGGTCATTATATTTTAGATTTTAAACTATTTAAAATTTTAATTTTTAATTTTTTTTTTTTATTTATCATAAATTTCTCTCAGATAATCTTCCGAGTTCAAAAAAATTTCACAATCGCAAAATCCGCCAGAATATCTGCAGTTCTCTAAAAATTTTTCTTGCTCATCTTTAGGAATATTCATTTCTTCTAACACTATTTCTGCATTGGTTAAATCTCGCGCATTACACCCATTTGTTTCTAATAATTCTTCCAATCTTATAAAAAACTTTTCTAACTCGCTTTTTTTTATACTTTATTCACCTTTAGAATTATACTGTTCTATTTTTTATTATTTTTTATTAGTTATTTAAACCCTCTTCTTTT
>JAHQWH010000079.1 GCA_029856105.1 Promethearchaeia archaeon
CTCG
This sequence comes from Promethearchaeia archaeon, assembly GCA_029856105.1. Classification (GTDB taxonomy): domain Archaea; phylum Asgardarchaeota; class Lokiarchaeia; order Sigyniarchaeales; family SOKP01; genus SOKP01. The sequence goes on from JAHQWH010000079.1 coordinate 5, forward strand.
TTAAAAATTATAAAAAGTGTGATTAAAAAATGCTTCTTGCCGTTGTGTCTGATTCACACGACAATCGAGAAAATATATTAAAAGCAGTTTCAATAATCAACGATAAAGGTGTGGATGCACTTATCCATTGCGGAGATTATATCGCCCCTTTCGTGAAGTTTTGGTTTGATAAGCTCAATGAATCGATTAAAAAGAATTTCTATGGAGTATTCGGTAATAACGATGGAGAGCGCCTACATATGACGAAAATTTTAGGTCAAATTTGCAAATTCGCGCAAAATGGTAATGAATTAATAATTGAATTAGGTGGAAAACGCATATTTGTTTCCCATATGCCAAAACAAGAAACTATTGAAGCTTTAGCGAATTCAAAAAAGTTTGATATAATCTTATCCGGCCACACGCATATAGTGGTTAATAAAAGATACGATAACGGAGTGTTAGTAGTTAACCCGGGCGAACTTTGTGGCTATTTAACGGATAAACCTACTTTTGCGATCGTTAACACTGAAACTTTAGAAGCTGAAATTATTGAAATATAAACTAAAAAAAAAATTTACAATTTTTCTTAATTTTTTTATATTAGTAAGATTTAATCTAAATTATTATGAATTTACCTTTAAAAGGCATAGTCGTTATAGATTTAGCGAGAATGCTACCAGGCCCTTACGCCTCAATGATCTTGGCAGATCTTGGAGCTGAAGTTATTAGAGTTGAGGATCCGAGATATTTTTACGGTAGCCCGCCACCGTTTTTTCAAAAAGGTAGGTATCGCGAAAGCGCTTTTAATTCTGTGTTAATGAGAAATAAAAAATCTATTACACTTAACTTAAAAAAAGAAAAAGCGTTAGAGGTATTTTATAAGTTGGTGGAAAAAGCTGATGTAGTGTTAGAGACTTTTCGACCAAAGGTAACGGAAAAATTAAAAATTGATTATGAAACGCTCTCTAAAATAAATAAATCTATAATATATTGTTCTTTAACGGGATTTGGTCAACACGGTCCTTACGAGCAAACAGCAGGTCATGATTTGAATTATATTGGTATTTGTGGTATGTTAGATCTAAATAAAGAAAGAGAATTTTTAGGAAAAAAAGACCAAGAAAGAAAGCCTATTCTTCCAGGTGTACAAGCAGCAGATATTGGCGGGGGGTTAGTTTCGACGATAGGTATCCTTGGAGCTTTAATGGAAAGGGAGAAGAACCCCACCAAAGAGGGACAATATATTGATGTTTCTATGACGGATTGCGTTTTTTCTTTCATGCCTATGGCGGCTGCTTTTCACTTCTCTAAAAATCTAAATGATGGAACTACTTATCCAATAAACCCCCTTCATGGTGAAGTTCCCTTCTATTCGATCTATAAGACTAAAGATAACAAGTACTTGTCCATTGGCTCCATTGAATTAAAGTTTTGGCGTGGAGTGTGCGAGGGTCTTGGACGTGAAGATCTAATACAGAAGGGGAATGCTCTAGGGGAAGAAAAAGAGAAAGTATTTCAAGAAATTCAAAAAGAATTTTTAAAGAAAACTCAAGATGAATGGATGGAAATTTTCGCGAATAAAGACTCGTGCGTTATGCCAGTGAAAACCTTTGGCGAAGCTTGCGAAGACCCGCAAATTAAAGCGCGAAGCATGGTTGTTGAGATAGAACACCCCATATTTGGGAGCATCCAAAATATTTCTTCACCAATCAAATATTCGAGAACCCCCTTATCGATAAGAAATATCGCACCAAAAATTGGTCAAAACACAAAAGAAATTCTTCAGTGGCTTAATTACACACCTGATGAAATTAAAGGTTTCAAAAAAAGAGGTACAATTTAGATATTTGGGAATTTAACTAAAAATTAATTATTAATTGACAATGACCAAGGAAATCGAAGCCTTAAAAAACATCTTAAAAAAAAATAATGCTGATTCTGCTATATGGATCAAGTTAGGATATGCATACTTTCAGAACGAGGAATTTAGCAACGCAATAAAAGCTTATTTAGAGGGGTTAAAACTAGATCCTAAAAACGCAATCAACTGGCATAACTTGGGATATATTTATTATGAAATTGAAGATTATGAGAAAGCGATATCTGCTCTTAACAAAGCTTTAGAGGTTAATCCAAATTTAGTAATTTCTTGGCGAGAGCTAAGTTCAATATATTTAGATACAGATGAATTCGATAAATCTATAGAAGCTAGTAAAAAAGTTTTAGACATTAACCCCAAGGATGAATGTGGATGGACTAATTTAGGTTCTGCTTATTATAATATAAAAAAATACGATGATGCGATATTAGCTTTAAGGAAAGCATTGGAGATCATTCCTGGTATGAATTTTACAAAAAAAATCCTTGATTTGGCAGAAAATGCTATAAAGAAGAAGTGAGATCTTTAAATCTAATATTTTCATTTCAATTAAACATAATTTTATTTAAGAAAATTATAAAGAGGTTAGTAATACCTCGTCTTACTTTATGTAAGGTAAAAAAATGACTGAAGAATCGCGTAAAAGAAGAAATTAAGATTCTTAAAAAAACGGGAGTTATATAGAAATCAAAAATTTCTCCCAAATCTTTTTTAGCATTTTTTTATATTATAATAACTATCATAAAGTAATCCAAAAAATGTGAATTTAAATTGTCAAATTTAGAAAAACAAGGTAAAGTTAAAAAAAAATCTAAATATATCCTCGAACCCCCTCAACGTAAGGTTTTTATAGAGAAAATTCTTCCAACCTTGCTAATTGGTTCAATTATTTGGTTAATAGGTGAAATAGTATTCAGTTATTTTTTTTCTGAAACCCAACTCACAGGAGCATTTCTAGTATTTTACATTTCAATGATAGTTGTTGATGTGGTTTTGTTTTTATTATTCTATTTCGTTGCGAAGTCTAACAAGATTCTACTCGGGCTCGTAATATTTTTCTTGTTCTGTTTTATTGCGGGAATCATTAGCATACCAATAGTTATTTTTACTGAATATTTACCTCAAGTCCATATGTTTGTAAGTTTAGCAGTAGGAGCTAATTCGATTGTTTATATAATAGCACTTTCTTTAAGATACAGATATTTTGCTAAGGGATATATATGGGCTCATGTTGTGCTTTTTATTTTTGGATTTTTATTAGTTGAAATTGTTTTCATTATTGTTTTTAACATTGGAAACTATTTACTAACAATTCCAATTACATTTGCTTATATTTGTGTAGTTGCTTTGACAGTAATGTTTTATGGAGCAAAAGCAGTAAAAAAAGCAGATAAAATCCCGTGGTTATTAGTAACTTATAAAATATTAGGATTGTTGCTGTTGGTTATATTATTAGCCTTAGTATTTGTAGTTATTGTACTTATTATAATAGCGCTGGCAATTATTTGCGGTGATGCAGTTGGCGACTTCTCAGGTATTGGTTCGATAGGGAGCGGAACAAGTAAAAAGAAGAAGAAAAAAGAACAATTGTGAAAAATCGTTTAAATAATATTAAAAATTATTTTTTTATATTTCTTTTATTTTCGTTAAGACATAATTTTATTTAAGAACACTTTTATAATATTTTAAAGAAATATGGATTCACTAATCTAAGTTTAAATAAAGTAGAACTATGATGGAAGGATCTAATAAGAATAATGATGATAAAAAAAAAGAAAGCGAACAAATCGAGCCAGAAAGTGACAAGGAGCAAGTAAAAGAGCATATAGAGGTAGAAAAAACGGGTAAACCCGTGATTCTTAGGGCTGAAGCATACAAAACAATAATTTTATACGCTAGTAGATATGCAAACCAGGCAATTCCTTCAAGCGATTGGAAAGAAATCTACGGTATTTTAATTGGTTATTCTGACGATCAATTTGTATATATAGAACAGGCAGAAGCTCTCACTTTCGGTCACGATACAGATGTTCAATTAGATAGCCGACATTATGGATTTATTGATGAGATACAACAAAAATTAGATAATGACGAAGAAAAGAAAGAGTATTATATGATTGGTTGGTTCCACTCTCATCCAGGGTTAAATCTTTTCTTTTCTTATGTAGACCTGATAAATCAGTTAGGGTTTCAACAGAGTAACGACGATTTCGTTGGGCTAGTATTTGATCATACTCTTCTTGGGAAAAAAAAGAAAGAAAACATAAATGATAATATACTAACTAAATACGATACTGGATTTGAGATTTATAGATTAACTGATATTACAATTGATTCTAATTCTGTTGAATTTGAGAATAACTATCATAAAGTGGATTACATAGTTAAAGGTTTAAATAAATTCTTTTTTGCAAATGTTCTTACTGAGGTATCTTCTTTAGCTTACGCAGGAAAACCACTTCAAGAAGCCTATAAAGAAAAATTTAAACTAGAATCAGGATATAAAGATATAGACGAAGTATTTGATAACTTAAACAACGGATTATATAAAAACAATCTTGTAGACATCCCATTATCGGAAGATGTTAAATTTAATGTTAATAACATATATTATGATACAAGTGTGAGTAGTACAACTGCAAAAGAATCTGCTGAAAAATTGATTTACGAAGGAAATCAAGCTTTTGAAAACAAAGATATGTTTACAGGCATAGAAAAATATCGAAAGGGCATTGAGAAATACAAAGAGATTAATGATGCGAATCGATTATTGGATTTATTAAGAAAGGTATCGAGAGTGTGTATTACAAATAATCATCTGGTGCTTGCTAGAGAATTTGCCGAGGAATTATATAAACTAGCAGAAATAAATAACCAAACTTTTTATCAGGGCATCGCAAACTATATAATAGGTTACATAATTTTAAAAGAAAAAGATTTAGATGTTATAGAATTTGGTCTAAAAAAAATTGAAGATGCTGCTATAGAGTTTATCGAAGTTAAAGACTTTGCTGGAGCTGGAATGGCTTTTAATAAAATTGGATTAGTATACGAAAAAAAAATCAAAAACATAGGTAGTGCTTGCCTTTTTTATAGAGAAGCCATTGAAAATTACAATAACGGTTTAACTTATAGCCACCCTTTAAGAATTACTCCTTGGAGTAAACCCGAAATACTTGTTGACAAAATCATAGAATTGAGAGACCTTATTGACGTTTTATTGCCAGATATAGAAGACCTTGATACAAAGCAGAAAATAATTAACGATTTAAAATCCATCCAGTATAATTTCTGATTTTAAGGCAAAAGTAATAACATTTCTTTATTTGGACAATCAAAAAAATTAAATTTTAAGCTATATTATTTCTATTACATACTTTTTTTGTTGGTTGATTTTTATTCCACGTAGAAAACTAAAAGTTAAATATTCGAGAAAAATTGCTTGCAAACATCTCACCCCTATGGGAGATATCTCAAATAGCTTGCAACCACTTTGCCAATGCGCAGAGAGAGATTTAGTCCTTGGTAAAAAAGCATATATTTGTCAGGTTTGTAATTTATATGTACAAGCTACTAAGAAAATTTCAGAAGTTTATGAAGAAAGTAGAAGAGAAGCAGAAAAAAAAATAAAGGAAAAAAAGATAGAATTGGAAGAATTTGAACTCGCAGAACTTGAATATAATGATGAAATGGATTTATCACTCGATGAATTTGAAGAAGAAGATGATGAAGAAGTTCCTTTAAAATTCGAAAAAAGAAAGGCTGGAAAATCTGAGTTAGAAGATGCTGAGGAATTTGCTGAAATTGAATGTCCATTCTGTGGTGAAGTAATAGTTGGTGATATTAGAACTCACATAAATGACTGTGAATTTGCGCCTGACGATGTAGATGTAAAAGATATCTTGCCTACTAAAACGAGAAAGAAGAAAGCGAAAAAGCCAGGGACTACCACGGGGGGTGCGGCTAAAGAAAAACAAGTCTGTCCTTATTGTGGAAAGGAATTCATACGTTTAGGACGTCATCTTAACTCTTGTCCCAAAAAACCTAAAGACGCGGATGAGAATAAAGAGGTAGCAGAATAAGAGTAGGACTTTGAACAAATAAGTAATAACCTTCAAATAAAATAAGTTATATCACATTTTTTTTCCAAATTCGGATATGACAAGTAAAGAAAGAATTTATTATTGTGAACCTGTTTTTAGACCTCCATCGGAAGGAAATTCTCTATTGATTCAATTAACTGAAGGTTGCACCTTCAGTTGCGATTTTTGTATGTCAAATCTTAGAAAAAAATTTATAGTAAGATCAATTGAAGAGGTTAAAAAAGATTTAGATATAGGGGCAAGTAAACATTATAGCTCGTTAGTGCGTAAACTATTCTTCTTAGACGGAAATGCCATGGTAACACC
>JAHQWH010000080.1 GCA_029856105.1 Promethearchaeia archaeon
GTGCCAAGGTATTTTTTGTTTTTTTAAAAAGTAAGATCTATTAAATTATATTATTAAAAATCAAAGAATTTCGATGATTGAAAACACTATTATAAATATCTTTCTAATTATTGTCATAATACTATTTTTAATTGGATTAATAGTCCCAATGATTTTAATTAAGAAAAGAGGAAAAGATCCACATGGTACAAATGAAGGATATTCTTTATTAAGTAAGGTAACCTTTATAAGTATCCTTTTTTGGTTAATTTATATTCTTCTAAAAATCATATTCAATGAAGCGTGGGGAAGTTTTTGGACATTCAATTTATTATTATCTGATTTTTTAATTATTACTGGAATAATAACCATCACCTTAGGATTTATTTTTGACGTATTGGGGATGATTTCGCTTGGAATTAACTTCAGGATTGAACTACCGAAAGAAGAAACAGAACTTGTTACTTCTGGAATATATAGAGTAATGCGAAATCCTATCGTTTTTGGAGTATTTCTATTAGTAATTGGAACTTTTTTGATGATACCGGATACCTTTACATTAGCAGCTTTAATTTTTAATGTAGTAACATTTAATTCTAAAGCTATAGACGAGGAAAGATTTTTACTTGTTAGATTCGGTAAAAAATTTGAAGAGTATAAAAGCCAAGTAGGTAGGTATTTCCCAATTCCACTTAAAATTAGTAATAAAAAAGAATGAATTATTATTTGTTTCAGGATTGGTGTTTATTTAACATTTTGGAAGTGAATTTTCCTAATTAATTTGTGAATAGAGAAAAAATTAAAAAGAAAAAGAAAAAATAAAAATTATCGAGGAATCCATTTCGGTGTTTTTTTCTTGTATGCTAAATATTTCTCTCCAAATAGTTTTTCAAGTTGTTTCTCTTCATAAGTAGCGAGTTTATCGTAAATTACAATAATTACGATCCAAAGCGCGATAGAAATCAGAGAAATCGATAAGAAAATAAACGCGAGATAAATCAAGAGAACGCCGAAATACATCGGGTTTCTTACGTGCGCAAGAATTCCATCAGCTATAAGTTCGTCTTTATTTTCAGGTCGTCGAAATAAAATATTATGCGAAGCGCGAATGAATGCGAATGCCACGGCGATTACAACAATAAACAAGATAAGTCTAACTATCCAAGGTACGAAATCATTTAGAACAATTGAAAATTTGAAAATTAATGAATCTAATATCCAAACTATCGTAAAAATCGCGGGAGAGAGTGCTTGTATTAGATGAGAATGTGGAGCTTCTATTCCCAACCTACGTTCATGGTTATGTCCCATTTTTTATTAACCTTAGTTCTTTTATTATTTAAATTTATTGAATAACAGATAATATATTGATTTTTAAATCATAATAACAATTAAATGTTATTTTATAATTCAAAAATTAGTCTCGCCTAATAAAAATTTTCTATAGCCCAATTTTTAATAAAAAAAGTTCAAAATAAATCAAATGTGAGATTGTATGGGGTTTACTAAATATATAATTAATCAGGTAAGATATCCAAGAGGGACATTTGGAAGAAGAGTTGCAAAGAGAATGAACAAAGGACATGCATCATTAGCAGAGTGGGGCCTATCTAACATTAAATTGAGGGCAGATATGAAGATTTTAGATATTGGATGTGGAGGTGGAGCAAATGTAAACAGTTTTGCGAAGATTGTAACGAATGAAAAAGTATTTGGAATTGATTATTCACCGACTTCTGTAGTTGTCAGTAGAGAAGTTAATAAGGAATATCTCGATGAGGGTCGTGTAGAGATACACCATGGCTCCGTTTCAGCGCTTCCGTTTGATAAAAATGTGTTTGATTTGGTTTCCGGTTTTGAAGCTTATTATTTCTGGCCAGATTTAATTAACGATTTAAAAGAGATTTATCGCGTTTTAAAGATTAACGGGGTTTTACTTTTAGTAAATGAGGGTTATAAATGTGAAAATGAAAAAAAGAGAAAGATCGTTGAAAAATGGGCAAAATTAGGAAATTTCAAGATTCATTACCCAGGCGAGTATAAAGATTTTTTAACGAGGGCAGGATTTTCTGATATTCAAATATTTGAACAAAAAGAACAGGGTTGGATCACTTCTATAGCTAAAAAAAAATAAAAATTGAATTTAAAATTGTGTTATCACAGAACAATGGTCAGAACTAAGCGAGCAGAAAACTTCACTAGTTTTTGGTAAAAGGTCCGGAGAACACATTATATAATCGATCCTTTTATGTGGAATATGATCTTCATCAAAATGGCTAGTGTATCCCGGATCAGAGTTTAGGAATCTATAAGTATCTGTAAAATTCAGAATTGAAGTACTATTGATTAATGAGTATTCAGTAGATGATGGTTCAAAATTAAAATCACCCATCCAAACGATTCCCTCAAAAGTGGTTTCTTTTTCAATCTCGGAGACTATGAAAGGAACTTGAATTAATCGGTCGTCCTCTTCAGTTGATAAATGAGTAATAAAAACGGTCCAAATTGACGTATCTACTTGGAGTCTCGCTCTTATCAAAGACCTTGGTTCTGCAGACGGGACAGCGAGCGGTAATGGAATAATTTCTGCTTCTAATATGGGATATTTGCTCAAAATAACATTTCCATAATGTTTATAAAAAGCATAACCGTAAAAGTAATACATGTTTAGATTATGAGCAAAGTAAGAGGGTAGATCTATAGAAGACGTCTTTAGTGCTCCTAAATCCACTTCATTTAAGCCTACTATTTCTGGTGAATACTTCTTTATGTCTTGTACAATACGATCTAAGCTTATTATATCGTCGTCTCCAATTGCGTTATGAATGTTCCAAATCATTAGAGTCGCGTCAGGATTTTGAGTTGATTCAACCCTGCTATTCTGAGCTACAACTCCTATTGAAATTATATTAATTATCAGAATAGCTGTGAACGTGATAATTATTGTTTTATTCAAGTGTAAGGGGCGCTCCTTTAAGTTAAATGAATATCTCAAATCTTTTACCTCACATATTAAAATTAAAGCAAGGCAAGTGATTATTTGAATACTTAAATGATTCAGTAAAGACATGTACTCGTACCACATAATTGTCATATGGAGGACCAGAAAGACGACGGCAGAGACAAAGAAAAGTATAATTCCTACAAACAATTTTTTTGAAGAATCAAAAGTATAAAAATTGAATAAATAAGATAGATATAGGATAATAGAAAATACACCGATAATCGTCATTATAGACGTGTATATCGAAGATACGATTGTAAGATCGTTTTGAATTACGAAAATCGCGTAGATTGTTAAGGCACAGGTAAGTCCGATGGAAGCAACTATAATAATCCTTAGTAATTTTTGATTTAACGTAAATAAATAATTCACAATCAAAGCATAACTCAATACGGCAGTAATTAATATCAACAAGATATAATAAGTAAATCCGTAAGCAGGCCAGATATTCATTGAGTTTGAAATTAAGCCATTAATATTTAGGTTGATTATGTCATACGCAGAAAGGGCCATTGGATTAAAAATCCACATCGTTGAAAAGACAAAAAGAACTCCTAAGATTATAAAATGGAATAACGATATGCTTTTTTTATTCGGATCATTTGTATTTTTGCCACCAACATCAGAGAGCAATTTCTCAACACTTTTAGGGCTGAAAAGACTGTGATTGACGAAAATTATTATTCCAACAAAGATAAAAGTAGGAATTATTTTAATAACATCTGATGTAAGATTTGACGATATATTAACGACTAATAATGTAAAGTAAATTCCTAACCCAATTATCACGCTTCCCATAAAATGCGAAAAGAGCATGTAAGCGTCATTTGTTTCGATTAAAACGATAAAGGCCATGAAAAAAAGCAGAATTGTAAAAAGCAGCAAAAAATTGACGATAAATATCGCACTTGGAAGGATAATAAACTGGGAACTTATTCGCAATCCGCAAATGAGATAAAGCAATATAAAAGGTTTGTAAGATTTTTTTATCTTCGCTAACATGAATAGGAAGAACTCCACGATTAAGATAGATGCTGCAATTACTAACGTAGGCATTAGAGAAAGAATATCTGAAAAATTCATAAAAATATGTGCATTAATATCTACTATCACGTTATAAAAGGATTCGATAAAAAGGTTGAATATAATTCCAACAAGGAAAATTGAACTTATGTTTTGGTATCTCGGCATTTTTTATCAAAAATATTTTTTAATTAAATATTAAGTACTTTTTATTCTTATTAATTATATTAATTTTCTAAATATTTTGCTAATTACACAACATTTTACTTGAAATTATGATTTTCTGGTGTATAATTTTCGCAATTATTGGAATTGTTGTAATTTTAGTTATTATTTTTGGATTTCCTCGAAAAAAAAAAAGTCCACGAAAACCCAATATTGAGGGTCTTGATAGTCCTGAGGTTGCTAAAGCATTTGAAAAAATGACAAACATTCTTCCATTTAGATTGTTACGAAAAAAAGTAATATCTAAACTGAAGGATTTTAACCCAAAAGGGACATTAGTTGACATTGGATGCGGTTCTGGAAATTTGATAATTCAAATTGCAGAGAGTTTTCCAGATCTTAATTTAATTGGGATTGATATTGCCTCTGAAATTCTTGAATTTGCAAAAAAGCGAGCACTTGATAGAAGTTTGGGTAAAAGGATTGAATTTAAAATTGGAAATGTTGAAAAATTACCTTTTTCAAATGAATCAATTGATTTTATCATAAGTACTTTTTCACTTCATCATTGGGTGAATCCCGTAAATGGATTTAATGAGATACATCGTGTTTTAAAAAGAGACGGTACTTTATTACTCTTTGATTTTCGGCGTGATTCACGAAGATTTTTTTATGGTTTTTTAACATTTATAACTAAAGTCGTTGCTCCAAAAGCTTTAAAAGAAGTACATGAACCTTTGGGATCTATTCAATCTAGTTATGCGTATAGTGAGATTTTTCAGCTCATTTCTCAAACTAGTTTCCAAATTCCTAAGGTTAAAACATTTCTCGCTTGGATGTTTATTAGTATTAAAAAATAGATTAAAGTTTTAATTCATAATGGAGATAATTGCTCAGTTTTTATCTTTTTAATATTATCATTCTGAATTTTTACTTTTTCCTCTTTTGTCAGCTTTATAGTCCTTTCTTTCCTGAAAATCATAATGAATTGGTGAGAAATACTTGGTATCCAAGAATAATTAATCCCATAGAGATGTAGTTTTTTGTTTACATCGTACCACACGATTTCTCCTTTTAAAACAAAACCAATCTGGTTTAAAATTCGTGCGATATCGGCGTTTAAAAGAAAATATTGCCCATTATGGTACATATTTCCAATAAATACAGCACAATATCGTCCTGGTTTTAAAAGAGTAAAACATTTAGTAAAAACATCTTTAATCAACAACTCCCATTCTTCTTTAGTTCGCTTAATATGTTCGGAACCATCGCTAAACTTAGATAATTTCGATTTATCTGAATACACACCTTTTGATTCTTCCCCTACTTTTTTGTACACTCCCTTCGATTTCTCAACGATGTCCATCTTCCAATAAGGGACATCTGTTAAGATTAAATCAAATTTTTCATTATTTTTTTCTATTAAATTTTGAAGCACTTCACGAGAATCTCCTTGAATCACTTTTTGAGGCTTGACAGCTTCTAAATCGCACACATTAAAATAAATATCAATCCATTCCTTATTTGTTTCAACGCCAATACCGTTTCGTTTGCTCAAAGAACAGCCAAATAAAGTCCCTCCAACGCCACAAAAAGGGTCTAATACTAGTTCTCCTTCTTTTGTAAACGTTTTAATAATCATTTCACATAATTCTGGAGGTTTTTGTCCACCGTGTTTATTTCTAAGCTTAAGTTGAAAGCTAGGAGGAAAACCTTTAGGAATTACAGATTTAGTTGAAAATACCCATTCTTTGCCTGTCAAATCGTTAAGCTGATTTGTTATGTCGTAGAAGCCGCGCGATTTTCCACTTTCAGAAAATAATTCTATTTTTTTAATCCGATGTTCACCTAACTAAGTGTTTTTGGGAAATAGAGTACATTAATAAATCATTTAGATTTGAAGAAAATTTTACATATTAACAAATTAATAAGTATTAAACCATTAATATGTGATCGAAACTTAAGCAATAACACATTAAATAAAGATTTTTAAACTTTAATTGAATCTATTTTTATAATCTCATATCTTTGTGCCAGTGATAGTTAAATGAAATTGTTTAGTATTAATGAATTAGGAGATTTAATCGAATTAAATAAG
>JAHQWH010000081.1 GCA_029856105.1 Promethearchaeia archaeon
AAACGTTTCTTTTACGATCGATTCGATATATCTCTATATTATCTAAATGCATATTGACATATTATTTAACAAGAATTTCAATGAATTATTGCGATCTAAAAATTGTTAATTTGAATTATTAAATGAGAGATCTTTAATGTTAAAGAAGTGCTAAGAATTCCTCACGACTAATATTAATATCCTTCAAAATTTTTAGTAATAATCCCCTTCCGATTTTTTCACCTTTATGAAAAGGAATTACTGTTGTTCTGCCTTCTGAATTCCGAAAAAAAATATGAGATCCTTTCTGTCTTATTTTCTCAAATCCTTGCTGTTTAAGAATTTTAATTAATTTTTCTTTCTATTATGTGCTTTACAATATCTTACTGTTTCGTTATCATTAAAAACTAAAAACTATAAAAAGGTGGTTATCTAATATTTAAAAATATCTTAATAATTTATTTAAAAAAAAAATTGGTTAATAATATGGAAACAGATGAATTAAATATTAAACATAGTAAGATGGGCATGGTTTCTTACGGTTTCAACTCATTTTCTAGAGAACTTCTAAGAATTGCCTTTACAACTTTTGGTTTCTTTTTCTATGAGTCTGAAATAGGTTTAAATGTTTGGTTGATATTTTTAGCGTATTTTATTTTTGCGATTTATAACATGTTTAACGACCCGCTTGTGGGATATTTAACAAATAGAGTTTTTAAGTTTACAAAGAATTGGGGGCGTAGATTTCCTTGGATTTTAGTTGGCGGGTTACCTTGGGGCTTTACTTATATGCTTATATTTACTCCACCAACTTATGATGCCGTAGGAGGAGCTTGGATACTATTCGCGTGGCTTCTCTTCAGTACATGCCTTTTTGATACGTTTCATTCAATTTTGTTTGTGAATTTTCAGGCTTTATTCGTTGATAAATATCGATCAGTTCAAGAGCGAAGGACTGCTAGTGGCATCTATATCATGATAGGTGTTATTGGTGTTGCAATAGGCTCGATTTTACCGCCTATGCTATTTGAATATTCAACAGAAACAACGACAAACTTTCCTTCTTTTGCTTTTCAAGGTCTTATAGTAGCCATTATTACATTCGTTGGTTTCATGTTAGCCATTCCAGGCTCACGTGAAGATCAAGTTACAATTGATCTTTATTTGGCTTCTCAAACGGGAGAACGAGAAAAAATTCCTTTCTTCAAAAGCCTATGGACAGCATTAAAACAGACGCCATTCATAGCATTTATGATATTTTATCTGCTTTATCAGTCTCTAGTAGAAACAATGCAGGCTTCAGTCCAATACACCGTAAAATACTCTCTGAAAATGCCACCTACAGCCTCAACGCTTATTTTTGCCGCGTTTCTTGTTGGAGTGTTAATTTCCACCCCCTTCTGGACCTATTACTCAAAGAAAGTTAAAAATAATAAAAAAGTAATGCTAATTTCTGGTTTACTTCTGGCTGCTTTTACAATACCAATAACATTTTATAGAATTTATTGGTTAATAGTATTTGAGATGCTATTATGGGGATTAGCCATGGGAGGTTTCTGGATAATGATATTCCCAGTATCCGCAGACGTAATTGATAACGCAGTAGTAACAACAAAGAAACGCGAAGAGGGAATTTATACGGGATTTCAACAATTTTTTGGCCGAGTAGGAATTATAATCCAAGCTCTTACATTTGCAATAGTTCATGAGCTCACTGGATTCGACGAAGCTTTAGGTTTAGACCAACCAGAATCGGCAATTTGGGGGATACATCTTCATCAGGCACTAATTCCTGCAATATTTGTTATTATAGGTGCTCTTGTCTTTTGGAAGTGGTACAAGTTAACTCCAGAAAAAGTGCGGGAAAATCAGGAAAAAATCAAAGAAATGGGTATATAATAACGCTTACCCATCTATAACTTTTTTTTATTTTATTAATTTTTAACGTTATAAGTAAATTTTGGTTTATTTTAGCAAATTTTTTATCAACTAATTCAACAAATTTAAGCGAAACATCAAGAAAATCGCGCAAAATCTTTTTATCAATGTTTTCTGGAACAATATTAATAGAATGCCAGTTAACCGCTCTGCTTTTTACGTGTTCCATTCCCATTAAAGCGTTTTTACGATCTCACTCCAGAGAAGGTAAAAGAAAATCAACTAAAAATAAAAGAAATGTGTATTTAATATTTAATTTTTTTTAATTTATTTAATTATATTTTTTGTCGACAAGTTCTATGAATTTTAAAGATACTTCGAGAAAATCTTTTAGAACCTTTTTATTAATATTTTCGGGAGCATCTTTGACCGAATGCCAATTAACTGCTTTATTTTTATGTTCTTCTACTCCAAATATAGCGGAAGCCTTGTAACCTTTGTGAATGTATTGGCACGCATCACACGCACCAATTTTGAGTTTCACTTTTTTTAACTTTAAGATGTCCGGATTTTCTGCTTTTGCTGCGTTGTAGGCCTCATCGAGTAAGCTATTTATTTCTTTATCGTATATTGCTCTATGCATGTCTTTTTCGATAATTGCCATTGCCTCTGCAGCCCCACAACATTCCAAAACTACGGTGTAAGAATTATCTAATATACCTTGTTCGCCGTATTTTTCAACGAAAGCACCCGCGCCTTTATCTCCAACTTCCTCACTTCCTTGTGATCCTACCCAGACTTCAACATTTTTAAGTTTATTTTGGTTTAGATATTTACCTATAGCTAAAGCGACTGCTGTAGCAGCTAAATTATCATTTGCTCCTAATACTACTGTTTTTCCCAAAAAACCTTTTAATAACCAAATGAAGAAGGGATAAATTACAATAAGTGATAAAAAGTAGACAAGATCAATAATAGTCCAAGAGATAATAACTGAATCGTATAGTATAATTGATGGTTCTCCAATAATTTGCGAGATGAATTTCCATAAAGAAAAGATAATAGTATGTACTAAGAAATATAACCCTATTATTGCAATCCACTTCCTTAATTTTGGAGGATAACTTGCTATGTTCATCTCCTTCGCACTATCCGTGTGGCCTTCAAATATAATTCGAAATTTTACCTCTCCAGTAGGCTTGATAATCCCAAATACATTGCTTGAAGTTTTTTTCTTGAAAAATGGCCATATCCATCCCTTCATCAGCATCATTTCAGAATACAAGACCCATATTCCAATAAATACAAAAAGAGCTGATAATATTGGAAGGGGAAATTGAAAAATCATAAAAATAGGAGAAATTCCTCCTAAAATACCTGCAATTTTAATAAAACCTTGGGGATACATGGCAGGTCTCGTTTCAAATTCATCAATAAATGTTTCATCAGAAAATTTGCTTAGTTCATCTTTAATCCATAGGTTAGCATCTCGTTCTGCTTGGCTGCATGAATAGCGTGGACCAAATTTCTTACAAATGGTATCAACGATATTATACATGTAATCTGAATTTGAATTCTCTATATCCAAATTTGTACATCTCTCTAATTGTGAAATTTCTAATTTGAGTAATAATAGGTTTGTTAGCTTATTTATATTTTGATTTTTTTTTCCTAGAAATAGCAACAAATACAAAGAGAAACATCAAAATATTGATTTCACAATTTAGAGATTTTTTTACCAAATTTCAGTAAAGAGGATTTTCAAGAAAAAAAGTTATGAATTTTCTGATTCCGTATATAATTTTGGATAAATAAATGCAAGAACGATAACAAACGCAAGTAATATTGGTATTGAAATTATAATTGGGGAGAGATTATCTCCATCAGCATTGAGTATAAGCGATGCTGGAATGGAAAGGATTAATGGAATCAATTCTCCGATTATTCCTAAAATAATAAGCCATTTTCGTGATAGTTTTTCCCTTAAAAATCTAAATATTGCATACAAAATAACAATTCGAAAGAAATAGAATTGCGGATAGTATCGTAAAGCCACTAAATATCTGAAAGAATAATAAGTTGAATATTCCCAAAGCATTGCTGTAATTGAATTTGGACCTGGGCCTAAATCTATATGGTATCCAAATGGAGCTAATAGAACGATTAGGATAGAAATAATGATAACCAAGAGAATCGTCAAATTTTTTCTTATAAGTGTCATGGTTGGAATTCAAACTCTTAGCATTTAATTTATTAAGCAAAAATGATAGTAAATTTATAAATCTAATTCAAGAATAAAACAAAATTGGTTAATATTTTGTGATTTTTTTTAATTTATTTGAGTATTATCATTTTTCATTTATCTGTTAATAAAAATAAAAAGCAGTTTTTTATTTCTAATTACCCTACTTAAATATTAACAGAATCTAACAAAAAATATAATGAAAACCTTAAAGGTGTTTACATGGTAAAAACGAATAAATTTTTAAAAAAGAAGACAACTTACATTATTTTAGGAATTGGAGCAATCTGTTTAATTCTTGGACCTATTTTTGGAGTAGTTCTCGACAAAATGACTATATATGACAGTAAACCTGAAATTATTCAAGAAGATAGCGTGAGGATAACTAAAGCGTTCGCTTTTCCAGTAACGCTAAATAGAGATCAAAAATTGATAATTGTAATTTCTGATTTTTATCCAAATTCATCTGTCACCATAAGAATTTTAGCTAAGAGCACGTATGATAGAGCTTATAGTGAAAATGATACTACTAGCTCAGTATCTGGCTTGCAGTTTGTTTATTCTGAGTTTGGTTATGGTACTACTCCCGCAGGAAGTACAAATGGTGCTAATACCTTAACTTTACCTGCCAGTGGGATATTTTTCTATATAGAATTTATGGGAGATAGAACGGGTGATTCGCTGATATCTTGGCCAGGTGATTATTATGTAGTCGTTTATGGCTCAAATAGTGGTCCTGCTTCCAATCTAAACGTCTTATTTGACATCCATATAAAAGTAGATGGACCCGGAGAAGCGTTATATAATGCTTTTATTCTAATAGGGGTACTCATTATCTTGATTTACCTTATGGTCGCTTTAATATCAGTTTTAAAAGCAAATTATCTTAGGTGATAAAAAATGGGGACGGAAGATAGAAAAATAAAATTGTATGACTTGTTACCAATAATGGATAAAGAAAAAGCCACTAAGTTCCTTATTTATGGATTACTAGTAGCAATAATGTTTGGTACAATACTTATGATCAGTAAATCTATCGCAGATAACGCTTATACATGGTTCCTTATAGAAAATCAACAAAACGAAATGAATTACATGCAAGGATTATATGGTTATAACGATTATGTCGAAAAGCTTGCAAGAACGGAACTTTTATATTATTGGATGGATTTTCAAGTAGTTATTGTTGGAAATATTGCGAGAGTAGGCGTAAATATAGGATTATTCTTTATTGTCGTAGCATTTTTTAGTTTTGCTCTAAACGATCAATTTGATGAAAAATCAAGACGGGTATATCTTATCCTTGCTGGTGCTATCTTGTTTGTTATAATGGTTACCACCTTCTTCTCTCAAATCGCGATTCAAGTCTCTTAAATCTAATTATTATCTCTCTTTTTTTTTATTTTTATATTTTAATACACAGAGTTTAATATTAGACACATATTTTTTATTCAATTCTTAAACGCATTTTATTCTTAATCACAGCATTTTGAAATAAATGTCACAAATATTATAACTAACATAATGATCTAATAAGATATATGGAAAAGAAAAAAATTATTACACTTATTGTCGTTAGCACCGTTGGAATAATTGCCGTTGGTATTATTGGATGGGCGCCTTGGATTACGGAAGCACAAGCATATAATCTTGTAATGGAAAAATTAGGAGGACCGGATGAATTATATTATTATTTAGGAGAAATGATACCACTTAAGGATATACCAAAGACTTTTGTAAAGTTTCCGTTCATTTCGTTAGTCTATTTTCCAGGCGAAGCGGTATACATCGTAACATTCATTAATTTAGTAATTTAATAATAACCATTTGAAGCCTTATTTAAAAATTAAATTAACTATAGGCATTTTAGGGGACCTAATTCTTTTATATCTTTCATAAATTCTGTTATTAATTCATAGCGATAATTCCTTCTTTATCTTTCAAGCTTTCTTCACTTTTTACTTTTTTTAAGAAATAGGGATCCATAACTGAGGAGATTTGTTTAAAATCATAGTGTCTGGCATCAATCGCCTTTAATCGACAAACTGCAGCGCATCTTCCGCAACCTTTACATATAGCAGGATTAATAAAGGCTTTATTAACAATTAAACTCACATCTTCATACTCCGTTTTTGAATCTATGACTGAAATCGCTTTAAACTGACA
>JAHQWH010000082.1 GCA_029856105.1 Promethearchaeia archaeon
TCGAACGCCAATTATACCAAATTATACCGCCACAGAAGAAAATATTAAGGGTATAGGAGAATTTATTGCAAATAAGTTACATAACATTCCAGAAAGATGGGATTTATTGAGTTTCAATAACTTGTGTACTGCAAAATACGAAAGATTAGATATGGATTGGCCCCTAAAGGACTTTTCGCTTATGACTAAAGGCGAAATGGATGATTTTGTTGAGCTTGCTAAGAAAGTTGGCGTTAAAAACGCTCAATGGTCTGGATTAACAAAAAAAGAAAACGATTAAGATTACAATAATTAATAATATTATAATTAAAAGTAGAATTTTAAAAAATGATATAAAATGGGAAAGAAAAAAAGTTTACTTAGATGGTCATCCGAAATATCTGACGAAGGCATAGAATTGACGCAACCAGATATTATGTTAAAGTTAATATCTACTATAGACGATCGAGGTTGGCCCCATATAACTCTAATTTCGAGTAATCGGGCTATTAATAAAAAACAAATAGTGTGGGGGGCTTTTACTGAAGGTACATCAAAGAAATACGTTAAAAAGAGACCGAAACAAGGAATCTTTTTTATGACTGCTGAAATGCCATTTAAATTTGTCCAGGCTAAAGCAGATTTTACTCATACTACCAGTGAAGGAGAAGATTTAGAACATTTTAACCAATCACAATTGATGCGCTACTTTACCTATGTAAGAGTTCATACAGCGTATTACAATAACATAGTATCTGTGACACCTGTAAGGAATTTACCCTTGTTTGGCGTCGTAAAAGGAATAGTTAAGGATATGATTGGGAAAGGCGGAGCGAAAACAAAACTCGAAGAAAAGCGCTTAAATGTTCTTGGACACAAATTATTCGCGGACTTAATAGCCGTTAGAGTAATTGCCTATATCGACCCTGCTGATGGTTATCCAACTATGGTTCCTTGTATTCAACTTCAAGCGGCCGACCACAACAGATTAGTGTTTCCTCCTTCTGTTTTAAAAGAAGACTTATATCAGATACCCGTCAACTCAAAAGTGGCCGTTTTTGGAATGAATTTTGATTTTTATAATCAAGTCGTAAAAGGAACGTTTACGGGTTTTAAGAAATTTAGAGGGATTAAGTTTGGAGTTATAGAGATAGAAGAGATTTATAATGGTACTCCGCCCATGGTAGGAAAGATTTATCCCGAAATTGAAACTAGACCTAAGGTTACTGACTTTCACTTGTAGATTTCTTCCAAGTTAGCTAAAGATCACAAGACGACAAAAGAGTCTAAATATATTTATATTATTTCTCCTCAATAGTATATTATGATTTATAAAAAATTCAATATATCGAAAAAAAATGTTTTAACTATAACTTGCTTATCTATTATCGCGCTGATCATATCTACAAATGGGCTCTTATATTTAATGACCCCATTTCTAAGTTCTGACAAATCTGTAAAGGAATCTGAACCGAAAACCTCGGACTTTTGGAATTTTGTTGGAACCACGATATCTATTGATAATAATTGGACGACAACAAACTCTACTTATGGTTGGTGTAATGGTGCTGGTACCGTAGGTGACCCCTACATCATTGAAAATGTGACAATTGATGCACAGAATAGTGGATCATGCATTCTTATTGAAAATAGCATTGATTACTTCATAATTCGGAACTGCACCTTGATTGACGGTGGTGAATCTAGTTTAAATTCAGGAATTTATTTAGATAGTGTGCAAAATGGACTCGTTCAAAACAATACCTGCTATGACGCGCGTTGCGGAATCGTTGTCGAATCCAGCTCCGATATTATTGTAAGGGAGAATATTGTTTATGGTTCTAGCTTAGTGGGCATTTACATGATTTCAGGAAGTAATAATGATGCGATTAATAATAAAATTACTGGAAGTGTCCGTGGTTTGTCAATTTACAGTGCCTCTAATATGAACTTCTCCCAAAATGTTATGGAAAATACGGGGATTAGCGTGTGTTATAACGCTGAATCTCAATTGCCTACCAATTACATTGATACTTCAAATTTAGTTTCTGGAAAACCGGTTTACTTTTATACTAATGAGGATAACCTCGATAATTCTAATTTTACCGACCCTGGCCAAATCATCCTTGCCAGTTGTAATGATGTCTCTTTGTCTGGTTTTGATCTCAAGAATACAAATGTAGGGATGCAGTTACTCTTCTGTGATAATGCTCAAGTTTTTGGAAACAACTTCACGGATAATAGTGATGCAGGCATTCTTTTGAGAGAGGGAAGTTTCAATAATTTTAGCAATAACTATTTCGAATCGAATATGTGGGGCATTAATTTATATGATACATGCCTTAACAATACTATTGATAACAACACTTTATTATATGGCAGTTATGGCGTGTTCGCTAATATAGATTCAGATAATAATATTATCGTAAATAACAATTTTACTCAATGTAGTAGAGGAATACAAATTTCATCAAGCGATAATAATATAATAGAGAGCAATGATATCATCGATTCGACAGGATATGGATTATACCTTTATTTTACATCGTCTAATAATCATTTCATTAGAAACACAATCGAGGGAGCTAATTTATATGGGATATATTTTGACAATAATATAGATTCAAATGAATTTCGAGAGAATATTATCAAGGATAGTGGGACTGCTGGAGCGTATATTCCAAGTGGTTGCGAGAATAACATTTTTGTTCAGAATTCGTTCATACAAAATACTCTTCATGTAAATGATAAGGGCACCGATAATTACTACAATAATTCCGAAATTGGTAATTACTGGGATAACTACACTGGCGTTGACGCAGATGATGATGGAATCGGAGATACAGCTCATTTGGTCCAAACATCAAAAATGATCTACGATTATTTTCCCATCTGGAACGATGGTTTAGATATCACAATACCAATTCACGTGAATAATAACTGGAGCGAGACCGTAGTCACATATGACTGGGTGACCGGGTCGGGAACTTGGACTGATCCTTATGTTATTGAAGACATCACCATTGACGCCCAAGGAAGCGGATCGGGGATCTTCATCGAAAACACGGACGAGTATTTTATCATTCGCAACTGCACCATCTACGATACTTCACAATGGAATTATGTGACCGAAGGATATGATGCAGGTATTAAACTCGAAAATACGGATAACGGAATGATTTATAACAATACGATCTATGACACAGATTATGCTGGTATTTACCTTGATTATGCGGATAATAATACAATATATGAAAACATCCTATACCAAAATGATATATGGGGCATTGATAACCATGATTGTTCCTCTAATAGAATCATTAACAACACGGTAAGTGCTAATTATGTTGATATTGGTTTTTATAATTGCGAAAACATGACGTTAAGAGATAATCAAATGCAGCTGTCCGGATTCTATTTTCGAGCCAGTAATCTCCAGCGAGCCAACTCACATTATATTCCTTCGTCAAATACCCTGAATGGAAAAATTGTCTATTATTATGTAAACCAAAATTATCTTTCCTCTACCGATTTTCCAAATGCCGCCCAAATCATCTTGGTGAACTGCCATAATTCAACCATTTCTAATATCGAATTTGATCATGGATATCGAACTATCAGCTTATACTATTCTGATGATAATACCGTTCAAAATTGTAATTTCAGCTCTAACAATGACAACTTCATTCAATTAGTTTCTAGTGAGGGCAACTTCATTCAGAACAACCGTTTCGGAGATGGTGATTCTGTATATTTAGATGATTATTCGAGCTATAATATAATAAGAAACAATGAATTTTTAGGCTTAGGGACTAGCATCGGTGTATATGATCACTCCGACCATAACCAAATATATGATAACGTGATGGATGGGGGACATCGAGGTGTTGACTTAAGCGCTTATGCTAATTCTAACGTGATTTTTGGAAATAACATTTCAAATTTTTCGCTTTGGGGAGTATATATTCGGGGATATAGTTCTTTAAACCATGTATATGATAATATCATTACGAATTGCGACAGAGAAGGCATAAGAGTCGAAAGATCTGATTCTAATGTGATCCGAGAAAATCGTATCATATCAAATGAACTAGGAATTTTATTTTATTCTGATTCAGGTTTGAACGGATGCTATAATAACACATTACTGAGCAATATAAAACATGCCCAAGATGATGGAGTTAACAATTTTTGGAACATAACCACAATCGGGAACTACTGGGATAATTATACTGGAGTGGATGCAGATGATAATATGATTGGAGATATTGCTCATCCTATAGCGGGTAGCGCTGCCTCATTTGACTACTTGCCAATATGGGAGGATGGAGACGATTTGGGACCAATAATATCAATAACTTCTCCTTCCATTGATTCCTATTACATCAATCCACCAACCATTCAAGTGAGTATTACCGATATTGGTGAAGTAAATGAAACGTGGTACACGATCATTGGCTCTGGAATCAACCACACATTTACGGGAACAAGTTTTGAGGTAAATACGACTTCTTGGACTAATCACATCGATGGACCAATTATAATTCGAACATATGCCAATGATACTTACGGGAATCTTGCGTTCACAGACTTATCAATCATTAAGGATACGACCAATCCGGAGATTTTGATTAATGAACCGCTTAGCGGAACTGAATTTGGAGATGAGTCCCCTTCCTTCAATCTGACCATTATTGAATTAAATATATATCAATTATGGTTCAAGATCAACGATTCCTCTACGAGTCATTTTATTTCTGTTGTATCTGGCAATAATGTGTTTGCAATGGACTCTTCAATTTGGGATGCTATTCCTGATGGTCATGTACTCATCAGCTTTTACATGAATGATACTGTAGGAAACAGTGGAACAATAAGCGTTACAATTATTAAGGATACATCAACTAGCCCCCCTCCCACCCCAGGGATACCCGGATATGACTTAGCACTCTTGATAAGCGTTATTTTCATTATTTCAGTGATTGTTATTGCAAAAAGAAGGAAACTTTTAGATTAAATCCAATTTTAATTTTTTTTTTCATTTTATTAATTTAAAATAAAATTTTGAAAATTTTATTACTGATTTTGTTTTTTCTAAACTAAGTAAATAATTACTATTTATTACTAAACTTAGGAGATTTTTATTATTATGAGCAAAAAAATGAATGTACTTTTTATTATCACAGATCAGCAGCGTGCTGATATGTTGGGTTGTTATGGCAATAAAACCATAAAAACTCCCAATTTAGATAGGTTTGCTAAAGAAAATGTAAGGTTTTCTAACGCTTTCTGTAACTGTCCTATGTGTATGCCTAATAGAGCCACATTATTAACTGGATACTATCCAAATGTTCATGGAGTGCGAAGTAATGGAATAAATTTACCAAAAGATCTGCCGACAATAACTCAAACGCTTGTAAACAGAGGGTATCATACTATTAGTATAGGTAAGACACATTACAACACTTGGACGATAAGATACGATCAAAAAACAAAATCGGCAGAGGATTTTGAAGATTGGAAAATGAAAAACCCTAAAGGCAATTATTTAACGCATAAGAACTTCCCACTCCCTTATTATGGGTTTGAGGAAGTCGATTTAGTTATAGGACATGGTAACGCATGTTCGGGACACTATCTTGAATGGATGGAAGAAAGAGATCCTATACTTGCGAAAAAAATTGTAGAGGAGTATTCAAATAAAGTACCTTGTCTCGAAATCTTTTATGAAAGTTGGGTTCCTATAGAGCTTTATAATACCACTTACATTCAAAATAATACAATCTCTTTTTTAGAAAGATATTCTAAAGGAAAATATGGAGGAAAACCTTTCTTTTTACATTGTTCTTTTCCTGATCCCCATCAACCAGTCTCACCACCTGGAAAGTATAGAGATATGTATAAACCAGAGGACATGATACTTCCTGAGAATTTCCATAATATAGAGAACTTATATAAACACCCTTATTTAAAAAAGCATTTAGAACATCCTCCCGCTAAAGACGCATTGTTACGGGAAGAAACAGAAGAGAATATAAGGAAGTTTATTGCTCTCAGTTATGGTTCTGTTTCTTTAATCGATCACGCTGTAGGTCAGATTTTAGCTTCATTGGAAAAGTTCGGATTAGCAGATAATACGATGGTGATTTTCACCTCAGATCACGGAGATTACATGGGAGACCACAGTTTAATATTAAAAGGAATCTCTCCCTTTAACGGTACTC
>JAHQWH010000083.1 GCA_029856105.1 Promethearchaeia archaeon
AAGGCTCTAAAGGGAGAATTTAAGTTCACACTAGTTATAACTGATACTGGAGGGGGAAGTTATATTATTCCTAACGATAAAGCAAAATATTCATTCGAAAAATTTGAGTCGAAAGAATTAAATTAAAGGAAATAATCATTATTTTTTTATAAATATTAATAAAAAAATAGAATTAATAAAAATGTGAAATCAAATGGTAATTAAAAAGGTTGGAATTTTAACGGGCGGCGGAGTCATGTTCAAGATTTTCCTTGACTGTCGTACACTGCCCTGGGTTAAATAGCGTTATTTATGGGATAATGTTAAAAGCCTACGATGCTGGTATAGAATGTGTTGGAATTCTTAAAGGTTGGAAAGGATTTGTGGAAAACTTAACTATCCCTCTGAATATCGCCGAACATGACGATTTACACACAGTTGGAGGTACAATATTATATACCAGTAGAACCAATCCTTTTAAAGGAGCAGAATCCAAAGAAAAAGTAGCAAAAAATCTGGTAGCTAAATTTGATGAATTAGGTATAGATGCGCTCGTCGCTATTGGCGGCGACGATACTCTAAGTGTTGCGGATGCTATGTGCAAATACTCGAAAGCGAACGTAGTTGGTTGTCCAAAAACGATAGATAACGATTTAGCTGGAACGCATTACACATTTGGGTTTTGGAGCGCTGTGCAACTAGCTTCCAATGCGATGGATAACTTAACGACAACCGCGCGTTCCCACCAGAGAGTGTTTGTAGTAGAAATTATGGGAAGAGACGCAGGATTTCTTACAATGTATAGTGGAATTTCTGCTGGTGCAGATATAATATTAGTTCCTGAATCACCGTTTAGTTTTGAAAAGGATGTTATTGATGTGCTTAAAAAAAGAGTCAATGCAGGGTACAAATACCACATTATTGCCACCTCAGAAGGTGCTTATCCAAATTCAGAGTCGTTAAAAAAGGATTTTAAAACGATATCAAAAGAAACGATAGATAAATTACCTAAAGATACGTATGGAAACCCTTTGCTTGTAAAATTGAATATATCCAAAATAATTGTTGACGAACTCAACTTAAGAGAAGATTTGAAAAAGGAATTTCAAAATAATGGTGTGGATTTTGAGTGTAGAAGCGTAGTTCTGGGCCACACAATGCGAGCAGGGACACCTAATTCGTTCGATAGAATTTTAGGATTGCGATTTGGACTTGCGGCTATGAAACTTGTTTTGGAAGGGAAATTTGGGAACATGGTTTCGCTTCAAGGAAATAAAATTGAAACTATACCACTTTCAGAAGGGGTAAAAAAGAAATACATTACCTCGGATAGTGACAAAATGGAATTACGAGACCTATTAGTGAAAATTAGATATTTGTCGAAACAGAATTAATTTCAATGTTTTTTTTAATTGTATTGGATTAAAATTTAAAAAAAAATATAAATTAACCATAGTTTTTTTCAATTTCAGCATCAACCTCAATTGCGTCTTGCTCTACATCACGGCCAAGCCATTTTTCGCTTAAAGTTTCTTTATAATATTCATGCTGTATAATTAAATCCATAATTTCTGTGGTCCCAGTCCAAATCTCTCCTATACGAGCGTCTCTCAAGAGGCGTTCTATTGGATATACGGTTGTATACCCGATACCACCCATTATCTGCATTGATTTGTTAATAACTTTCCAGCATGCTTTAGTTGAGAATTTTTTGGATTCAGAAACTAATCTTCTTTGAAGAGCGGGTGGCGCTCCTGCATCTATAGATTTTGCAGTATTAAACACGATTGCTCTTGTTGCATCTAAATAAGTAATGCAATCCGCTATCATGAAGTTAACAGCTTGAAAATTCTTTATAATCTGTCCAAATGCTTTTCTTTTGGTGCTATATTTGGTTGCTATTTGAAAACAAGCGCGTGCCAATCCGAGAAAACCAGAAGCCGTAGTTAATCGTTCTGGAACCATCATGTGGTAAAATATTTTACCTCCATCTCCTTCTCCCAGAATTAAATTCTCCTTAGGAACTTCTACATCTTTAAAAACTAATCTACCTGCTCCACCGCCTCTAGTACCTAACAAACCGTAAATATATGCTGCGTCTACTGCATCGCTTTTATCAACAATAAATAAACTTAAAGAATCGCGAGGAGTAGCTTTAGGATTAGTTTTAGCGTAAACCAAAAAGAAATCAGCACCTTCAGCACCAACAACGAATCGTTTTTCTCCATTTAATATATAGTTATCTCCTTCTTTTACAGCAGTAGATGTGGCTCCAAAAAAATCCGAACCTCCTCTTGGTTCAGTTAACGCTTCAGCAGTAAATTTCTTACCCTCACACATAGGCTTTAAATAATTTAACTTTTGGTCTTCTGTGCCAAATTTGTTAAGCGCTTCACCACATATACTCGGTAATGAAAATAAACAAGCTAGGGAACTTCCTAGTACACCAACTTCTTCTTGAGCAATAATCTCGCTTTCCCAATTTAGTCCACGACCCCCATATTTCTTTGGAAACCTTATTCCAATCAAGTTTTGTTTAGCTAATGCCTTCATCCACTCACTTGGATATTGAATCTCGTCTTTATCCATTTGTCTTAATAACGAAGGTGGTACAGCATTTTTAACGAACTCTCGAACTTCTTCTCTAAATTTTTTATTTTCTTCGCTTATTAAATAATCATACATTTTCGATTCTCCTTTAATGATTTATACCACAAATAAATAATGATAGGTTTAATAAAAATACTAAATATATCTAGGTTTATTAGTTGATAATAATTAGAATTTAGCATAATCTTTGTTGATTATTCTTTTTACATATTTTATGATTAATTCTTTTTTAAAATAAATTCATAAAAAGATGACAATTTATGTTCACAAAAATTAAAAGGGAATATAGGGAATATCCAAATCCATTTAAAGTGCTGGTTCTCGCCACTTTCATTGATAGGTTAGGAGGTTTTTTATTATTTCCCTTTTTTTCATTATATCTTATAGAACGTTTTGGCGTAGGGGTGACTCAAGTAGGAATTTTATTTGCGATGTTTTCAGGTTGAAGTATAATTGGTAGTACGATAGGAGGTGCGTTAGCTGATAAATATGGTCGTCGTTCGATGCTTCTTTTAGGTTTAATTTCAAGCGGTATAGGAAGTATCTTGATGGGATTAGTTGATAATCTGTATATTTTTTTCATAATAGCAGCATTTTTAGGAGTTTTAGGCGATTTGGGACGCCCAGCACGACAAGCAATGGTGGTAGACTTACTTCCACAAGATAAACAGGCAGAGGGATTTGGAATATTACGTGTATTTGTAAATCTTTCAGCAACAATTGGTCCTATGCTTGGTGGAATTTTAGCAAGCCAATCCTATATGTTTTTATTTATTGGGGACGCTGTGAGTAGCTTAATTACGGCTTTAATTGTATTCTTTGTCATTCCAGAAACGAAACCGGAGAAAAAAGATGATAAACCAGAAGAATCAGTAATAAATACCCTTATAGGATATAAAGAGGTTTTTAAAGATTCGTTATATATAATATTTCTTGCGGTGTCTGCTATAACGGTGTTAGTTTACATGCAATTGAATAGTACGTTATCGGTATTTCTGCTGATGGAGCACGATTTCCCACCAGAGGGTTTTGGTTTGTTGTTGAGCATGAATGCGTTGATGGTAGTATTATTTCAGTTCTGGATAACCAAAAGGGTTTCAAATTATGCACCTATGAAAATGATGGCTTTTGGTACGCTACTTTATATGATTGGCTTTGGGATGTATGGCTTTATCACCGAAATATACCTGTTTTTCGTAGCCATGGCGATCCTAACAGTGGGGGAGATGATTGTATTACCAGTCTCACAAGCTGTAGTTGCAAAACTTGCCCCTGAAGATAAACGAGGGCGATATATGGCAGTGTATGGATTCCATTGGGCGCTTCCAACCTTATTTGGAGTTATAATTGCTGGTTTAATCATGGATTATATTGGACCGAATTTAGTATGGTATTTAGCTGGAATTCTAAGTCTGATATCTATTATTGGATTTTTGTTACTTCAAGGCGTCACAAAAGATCGCATTTCTAAAGAAACTGAAACTTCGGTCGAAGAATTAAGCGAATAACAGATATTTTTTGACTGAAAGTTTCTTTAAACTCATTTTTAAAAGTTGTAAGGGTAATACAGAGAACTATATCGAGGTAATATGAAGGTATATATTAAAGTACTTGAAAGTTCAGTTTCACGAACTTATGCAACAAATAATTAAAATTAGATTTCAAAAATTAAAAAATTAAAAAACAAATTATTAAATTATAATTCTTTTAATCGACCATGTCCATTTAAATAATAAAAGGGAGTATAGAAAGATGGAAGACGTAAAAAAAGAGAATAAGAAAGAAATTCCAAAATTTACTTGGGTTGTTCTAATTATTCTGGGTTGCATTGACCTATTTCGGGGTATAATGCACACAATATTTATTGATGAAGCTATTGCTCTTTTTGCCCACTATGATTTAAGCGGTCCAATGGCAGGAGACCTAATGTTACAAATGAGTGCATTTGGAATTTCTAATTTAATCACCGGTGCAATGTTTATAATTATTGCGCTAAAAGCAAGACAAATGGCGGATGTAGCGTTGATATGCATTCCTGTTGCATATTTAATCGGAATAATTTCAATTAATATAAATAATATTATTCCGCAGTCCGATCTTCTTGGGCAATACGGAATGATGGTGTATCTTGGTGTTAGTTTTATTACATTTATCGCAACGAGAGTGAAAATATGGCTTGAAAATAAAAAGAAATGATAAATAAATTTTGCTCAAAATAAGAAAAAACGGGAAAATTATTATTTTTTAATTTTTTAATTAATGCTCAATTTCGAATATAATCTTAAGATAATCGTATTTGGAATTAAGTAATTTTAATATTTTTTTCGCAATTTTTCTTAGGTTTTGTGCGTGCAATGGTTTCACTTCTGCTTGTTCATCGTAGAAATCATGAATCATCTTTCTTGCTTCATCTACTCCGTTAGCATCCCAAAATTTTTCCCAATGAGTTGAGATTCTACAGAGTGATTTTATCTTCTCGTCAGGATATTTAGATTTATCTAAAATGATATCTTTGTATTTTTTAATAGCTCCGCCAACTTTCTCAAGGTGGTCCGCAACAGCAAAAGAATAACGACAAATGCTTATTAGATTTGATGTAGTTCTAGTATTTCGTGTATTGGCGGCTTGTTCAAAAGAATTCCATGCATCTAACCATTCATTTTTGTGAATACCATCAATGCCATTGTTCACCATTGCTACATTAATAATATCGCTCAAATCTACATCATGACCTCTTTTAATTTTTTTATCAAATATTTCCTTAAGACTTGACCCTTCAAGATAGCTCCCCGCCCCAAAATCAAGTAATTGATTAAGATTGTTTGCAGCAAATAATGTTTCGCGTCTAAATTCTTTAGTGTTAGGATTATTCCATTCAATTGTTTTTTCCCATTCTCCTGTATTTTTATTTTTTATGAAGCTACAATCTCTTAATGCTGAATCCAATAAAATTACCTGAAACATCCAAAAATCAATGTCGTCTGTGAATCTTTTCCTTCTCCAATCTCTCGTAGTATATTTACCTAAATAGAGTTTCAATGTGCCCCTAACTAAAGAAAATTTTCCATGTTTTAACGCGTCGAGGGCTAATTCACAGTAATGGTGATTAGGATCATTTGAACATTCTTCTAGTTTATTAAGAATTTTACGAGCTTCTGCAGCTATAATATCACAGGGGATACTTCCATCGGAAGGATAAGCTCTTGACCCTCCTTCAATAAAATTTTCAAAAAGTTCAAAATCATTTTCTGGAATCGAATACCAAGGATTATTAAAAGTAGCTTTACTAAAAACGTAATGAGTAAAACCGCTATCGTCTTTCCATGTTTTATCTAATAGGGGT
>JAHQWH010000084.1 GCA_029856105.1 Promethearchaeia archaeon
ACACAAGTTATTGAAACTCAATAAATCCCATCTTTCTGGAATGTTATGTAACTTATTTGCAATAAATTCTCCTATACCCTTAATATTTTCTTCTGTGGCGGTATAATTTGGTATAATTGGCGTTCGAACCCAAAGCTTTTTACTGTTATCTTTTACGTAATTCGAAATCCAAATTGCATTTTCTAAAATGAGGTCGTTTGGAACTCCAGTATATTCTTTATGTTTATCAGAATTAATCTCTTTTATATCCAGGAGAACTAAGTCAACGTGAGGAAGTAATTTTTCGTAAATTTTCTTGGAAGCGTATCCACACGTATCTAAAGCCGTTGATATCCCGTTTTCTTTGCATTTTTTCAAAAAATCTAAGATAAAATCTGATTGGAGCGTTGGTTCGCCTCCTGAAACCGTTATTCCGCCATGAGATTGCGTGTAGTAGACCTTATCTTTTTGGATCTCGTGATATAAATCCTCTAAAAGCCATAATTCTCCAAACATATGTAAAGCAGTGCTGGGACATTCTTCTGAGCAATTTCCACAACTATTACACTTTTCTCTATCAATATGCATTCCATCCTCTTCAAGAGATAATGCCCCCAGCTGACATGTTTCGATACAGATTTTACATCCAATACATTTATGTTTAAACCATTCCAATTGCGGTTTTTTTAGAATTGATTCGGGATTATGACACCAGATACATTTTAATGGACATTGTTTAAAGAAAACCGTTGTTCGAATTCCAGGGCCATCTTCGGTACTCATTTTTTGTATTTGAAAAATTAGGGCTTCAGATTCTGCCATGGTTATTAGGTTTTACAGCTAAATTTTAAATTATATAAGTCTTAAAGCTAATTTAATTTTATTAAATGAAAAAAATATGAAGAGATTTTAGAAATCATTTTAATTAATTAAAACATAGAAAAAGTGAAAAAAAAACAAAAGGGTTTTATTTTAAATAGCCATAAGCGCTTTTAAGACGTTTTCCTGCGTCTTCTACGATTTCTTCGACTATTTTCTTAACGTTTTTTAAACTGTTTATAATACCTATGCTCTGACCTAAAAGAACAGCCCCGGTATTAATATCTCCTAAATATGCCGCTTCATATCTCCTTCCTTCTTCTATTATGTCTTCCATCGACATTTCTGCTTCTTCGGCCATTTTTGCTTCCTTATCGGATACAAGGCCATGGTGTGATGAATATTCGTTTCTCCAAAGCCGTATAGGTCCCAAGGCACCGGTTGCTAGGATTGTGTCTTGAGCTTTAGCGGAAGGAACAACATTTTTGTAGGTTCCATCGAATTCGCTCTCATTAGAAGCAATAAACCTGGAACCCATTGCTACAGCTCCAGCCCCCATAGCCAAAGCAGAAGCTAATCCACTTCCCGTAGCAAAGCCACCACAGGCCACTACAGGTACATCTGGATGCTTTTGGAGAATTTGTTGCAATAACACTAAAGTGCTGACTTTTTCATAAGATTGATGACCTCCACCTTCCCCACCAGAAACTACTAAACCGTCGACATTTGAAGCAACACATTTATCTGCGAGCCATAACGCGGGAGCTACGTGAAAATGTTTGATCTGAGATCCGCTTTCTTTTAGTCTTTGAAAAGGTTTAGATTGCGGTAGAGTTTTTGAAGAACCAGCGCTTGTAATTGCGTACACACATTGTTCTCTTAATTTTGGGTTTTTCATAATGAATCTAGGAATATCTTTAACAAGGCCTGAAGCAGCCATTTCTCTTCGCGAAGTTCTAATGTTAAAACCAAAAGGCTTATCTGTGTGTTCGACAACATATTCCATATTTTTTTTCATTATGCCGATTGGCTCTCTTCCAGCCTCATAATCTGAGATTAAAGCAGTATGGCTTAACACGCCCAAACCACCCGCCTCAGATAGGGCAATCGTCAATTCAGTGGTATAAAAGGGTCCCATCGGGGCAGCTATTATTGGATGCTTAATACCAAGCATCTTGGTTATGTTTGTTTCCAATACCATATACATCACTTATTTTAAAATCTGAAATATTTTAATTTATTATTAATCTAAGTTATATATTAATATTCATGAAATTTGGTATAAAATAAAAGTAAGTGATTTTAATTTGAAAGAAGTATGGTTAATTGATTACACACGGACTGCTTTTTCTCGATCCAGACCAAATCAGCCCGAAAGAGATGTATTTGGTGAGATTAGGGGAGATGAGTTACTTGCTGAGTTGTTAATGAAATTTTTTGATGGGAAACTAGCAGATAAAGGAATTAAAAAAAAAGATATGGATGAAGTATCAATAGGTGTTGCTGCGGGAGTATTAGAAAATTGGACTTATGGTGGCCGTGGTCCTCTTTTTTTAGCAGGATTTCCCTACGAAGTTCCATCGTTCTTCATCGATAGGCAATGTGCTTCAGCAGGATCTGGGATGCATGTAGGAATTATGGAAATCATGACGGGAAATAGTAATTGCGTATTGGCCACAGGTTTTGAACACATGACTCGTGTTCGCGGGATAGGGATAGATCGTAATTATTCAACAGAACATAAGGAAAGTATGTTTTATAGACCCGATTTAGATCTACAAACATCATTTAACATGCTCCAAACTGCTCAAAAACTATACGAAGAAGAAGTTCCTACATTTACTAAAGAACATTTAGATAAATTTGGCGTAAGAAGCCATAATTTAGCTGTCAAGAATCACGAAGAAGGATGGTTTAAAGGTGAGATCATTCCTATTGAAGGGCACGCTCCTGGCAATGTTGAAGAAAAAATGATTATAGATAGAGATATGAACGCAAGAAAATCTACCTTAGAAGCAGTATCTCAATTACGTCGTATATCGCAACCTTTTTTCTTAGAGAAAAATGGGGGAAAACAAGGATATATAAAAAGAGAAGGCACCGAGGAAGGCGTTATTACTGCTGGAAATTCTTCACCCTTAAATGCTGGAGCAACAGCAGCTGTTCTTATGGAAGCTGAAGAGGCTAAGAAAAGAGGAATCGAACCAATGGCAAAAATTGTATCAATTGGATGGGCGGGCGTTGATCCTACAGTAATGGGACGAGGACCAGTTCCAGCAACTCAAAAAGCGTTAAAATATGCGGGATTGTCTGCTGAAGATATTGAATACTGGGAAATTAACGAAGCTTTTTGTATCGTTGCTTTAAATTGTATGGATAAATTTGATATACCAGAAGAAAAAGTTAATGTTATGGGAGGATCTACTGCTATTGGCCATCCATTAGGAGCCACTATGATACGATTAACTGGAACATTAGCAAGAATTTTAAAAGATAAGAATGCAAAGTACGGTGTTGCTACTGCATGTGTTGGAGGTGGTCAAGGTATAGCAACTATCATTGAAAATCTTGATGTGTAACTTAGAAATTGATTATTTATCTAAAAGAAGTATAGATGATATACCAAAAGATTATAAATTAAAAATAAATGAAAAAAATTACATTTGATGTGATTCTCGAGCGATTATTTCGTTTTGTAATTCTTTCCCTATAGCATTGAAGTAAGCGTTATAACCTGTAATCCGAACTAATAGATTAGGATACATCTCTGGATGTTTTTGAGCGTCTTTAAGCATTTCTACATCAAGCATGTTTATTTGCAAGCATGTACCACCATTTTCAACATAACCTCTCAAGTAAGATTTAAACTTTTCTTTGTGTTCTGGGTCCTTAAGTATCGAAGGATTGAATGTAATCGTATGACTACTTCCGTTAGGTAGGTAATTAATATAACCTCCGTCTTCCGTTTTTCCTCCCAAAACCACGCCTACAGAATTTGTTACGGCGGTTGGCCCTTTAAGATCTGCTCCATTTGAAGGACAAATTGCGTTAGATAAAAATGTCGCCTTATTTCGGCCGTTTGGAGTAGCAACTGTAAAACCAGCGTCAGCACCTGCCCAATAATTCCATGACAACATACCAGGCCTGAACTGAAAATCTGTAGGCGTCTTATATTTCCACGTTTCGTCAGACCATACTTTCATAACCTTCCTAGCTAGCTCGTCAGCATCGTCAACATCATTTCCGTATTTAGGTGCTCTATTTTTTAACATCGTTTGGATAACAGCAAATTCTTCCCCCTCGAAATCGTTAATGAGAGCATCTTTAATCTGGGTAATGGTGTATTTTTTGTCATCGTAGACAAATTTCTTAATTGCCAGTAAGGAATCGACTGTTGTTGCGAACCCAACTCCCTCAATGGTTATAAATCTTAATTCAGGACCGCCTCTTCTAATATCCAATCCTTTATTAATACAACCACGAACTATAGTAGATAAATACGGAGTGGGCATGAATTCTGCTCTAAGTTCTTCGGTTATATTGTATATATCTACTGTGTATTTAATGAGATATTTTACTTGTTTTTTCCACGCATTCCAAAATTCATCCCAAGATTTAAAACCTTCAGAACTTCCAGTTTTAGGCCCAATTTGTTCGCCCTTCTTGGTAACGACATCATTTCCTGGCATATTCTTTCCATTCCAAAGAGTTAATTCAATGCTTTTTGTTAAATTTGGATTACAATTTACGGTGCCCGAGCGATCGTTTCCTTGCATTGTATTTTCTAAGCATCCAACACAGGCATAATCCCAAGCTTCTTCGGGTGAAATTCCTTCCGTTATCATTCCAGCGATGCTTCTTTCATCGAAATTAATAAGGAAGGGAGCGCCTTGCGAGCGAGATACTATATCAACTATTAAATTTAATAACTTCTCAGGTGAATTTCGATGCAGCCGAATATTAGGTTTTGGTTCTAAAATAGGGGACCATTCGTCGACGACTTCTAAGATAGTATATGTTAATTCGTTGGTTAAATCTTCCCCGTTAGGTCCACATCCACTTAGAGTCATCAATTGTCCGAACGCCGAAGTAATACCTTGCTTTCCTACCATTATTTGTGCGTCATACGCTGTATTACAATGGAACCAGAAACTTCCTAAAATGTCTTTCGCAAACTCCTTTGAGATAGTTTTCTCATCAACAACATCTTTTTTGTACAAATACCAAAGATGCAGATCTGTCCGACCAAAAGATGTACCTGGACCAGGATATGATTCTTCCGCCATAATTAACATATGGGTTAACCAAATTGCTTGAACTCCCTGCCAAAAGGTTACTGCGGGTTCCCAAGGGACTATTTCGAGATTTTTTGCCATTTGTTCAAGCTCTTCTGCTCTCTTTGACGATGACGCACTTTCTTTAAGCCTCCTACATTCTTCGGCGTATTTTTTCGCTAATTTCCTTGGAATTTCTGCTGCTTTCATCATTGCCCGTAATTCTTGGCCTTTAGGACCCTTTTTCTCGCGATCGTTTAATTGCCCGTATTGTGTTTCTGCTTTTTCGTAAATGTACTTGAAGCCTTTTTTAATTATTGTTTCGTGATCTGGTATGAGATGACCTGATGTAGCGCCTGCATTTCCAAATCCAGACTTATGATATTTGTAAAATTTATGTCGAACACTCAAATTCTCTTTCCAGTATTGTTTTGTTTCTTTTTTAGTTAAACAATCACTTAATTGTGTGTTAAATCTACCACCTGCAATTAGATCATTTTCAGAAATAATTTCTTGAGGGATATAATTAAGCATAACATCTTCAAAAAAATGTATTCTGCGTTCAGGTAAAGATAAAGACCAGAAATTCTCAGTTAATTTTACAGGAATTGCCATGGATCTTAAAGATCCTTCAAAAACTCCCTTTCCCTTATTACCTATATAAAAATGCACCTCTGGGGCGATATAATATTCAGTTTCGCTCCATATTATATCCCAATCAGTTCCAGTAGTAAACGGCATGTATTGATTGTTCCATTCACGATTAACTCCCTTAAAGTAATAATCTCTTAACCATTTCGACCTTGGAGATAAATCATGAGGTTCAGCTATATG
>JAHQWH010000085.1 GCA_029856105.1 Promethearchaeia archaeon
GATAGATTAATCTTTAAAATTTCGTAAATTCCTTGAATACATTCTTTAATATTTTCAAAATTTGTTAGTGATTGTTTCGTTAACTCGAATAAGTCATCCATATTTTCCATATTTTATCCTTACCTCTAATAAAGGAAAAAAAATTTACATTTAAAAATTTCTGGATATTTGGAGAATTGTGTGATCAAGCAACAAACCAACTATAATTATTAATTTTTTATTAAAATGGTTAATTTTATTTTTCCTACTTTTTAAAAACCCTATTAAATTCTTACTCTCTACTTATTTATATTGTTTATTATTATCTCTTCTATTATATTTATTAACCTCGATGATGCATAAAGAATGTGGTGCAACTCCACGCTCATTTCCGCTCAATGTTATCCCTCAAGAGCTCCGGATTATCATAATTAGGGGAGCAAATAGAGATTCTTGTGCCGAGAGAAGCAGTTAAGTAGAGTAAGTATAACCGTGAGAGTATAAAGAAAGCATTTCCGAATGCTCTTGAAGTTGACGGGATAGAAGCCATAGGGTTATGGCTATTATCCAGAGTTAAGTATGGATGGCAACAGAAATACGATCGGATATAAATTTTAATCACTTCTAAGAAGGTAAATTAAAAATAACCTTAAAACTCAAATATAAATATATTTAATTTTTTTATTTATTTAATTCAAAGAATCGCAAAGAATTGACTTTTTGAATATGAATCAACTTTTATCTTAATAAATCAACTCTAAACACTAATAACTTATGAATGTGGAAAAGGGATTAATAAACGCAATTGTTTACACAGAGATACACGACGCAATAGGACCAAATCCTATTTATTGGGCACCTTCTGATTTACCGGAAAACATTAGAATGCTAGTTGGAATTAAAACAGTTACAATCCTTACAGGAGATCAAGGAATCACCCCAGAATCTCTCCTTATTATCCCCTTCCCTTCTTTAAGGCTAAAAGGGTTAATAAGATATATTGAAAGGGAAGATGAAACCCGAAGAGGGGGGTACGCTAGGTCAGCTATTACTTTCTTGTTTAAGGAAGAGGAGGATATTATTTTCTACAAATATATGGTTTACCTGAAAGCCCCTTTCAACGAAACGGCGAGAAAAATTAAAGAATTAGAAAACCAACAGGCTGATAGTGAAAGTATTTTTGAGGAGATAAAATTATTAGGAGATAGCGTTAGTAAGTTACTCGAAGATTATAGAAGTAAAGAGATTGCCCCACATTCTAGTGAAGAATTTCCCGAACATAGAGATAAAAAAATAGACATTATTAAGTTTAAATTTAAATTAGTAGTTGTAGGAGACCCTGGCGTAGGAAAAACATCAACTATTCTCCGATTTTCCGATAATGCATTTCTTAGAACTTACATTCCAACCATGGGGGTCAATATCACGGAGAAAAGCTTCCGCGTTAAAGAGGACGTCCTTGAAGTGATATTATGGGATTTAGCTGGGCAATCAAAATTCCAAACGATGAGAAGACACTTTTATCAAGGCTCAGAAGCTATTATACTCATTTTCGATTTGACGAATCCAATATCCTTTAAAAGTATAAAGAAGTGGTACGACGATGTAATAAAGAATATGGATAAGCAGCCTAAAATGATAGGTTATATTTTTGGAAACAAAAGCGATTTGATGGACCAAAGAAAGGTTCAAGAAAGTGAAGGGTTAGCGTTAGCTAAGGAGTTAAATCTTGAATACATAGAAACTAGCGCTCTGACAGGAAGCAACATCGAATACGCTTTTTATAAAATAGCAGAAGCAGTAATTGAAACACATTTGGAGAAATATAAAGGTAATAAAAATTAATAATAAATATGAATATTGAAGAAGCAATATATAAAAGAAGAACTATAAGAAGATATAGGCAAGACCCAATTCCAAGCGATATTCTGAAAAAATTAATTGATTACGCTCGAGTTGCTCCAATGGCTCGAAATGTTCAAGGTCTTGAGTTTGTCATCGTTGAAAATAGTG
Organism: Promethearchaeia archaeon; assembly: GCA_029856105.1. Taxonomy (GTDB): domain Archaea; phylum Asgardarchaeota; class Lokiarchaeia; order Sigyniarchaeales; family SOKP01; genus SOKP01. The sequence goes on from JAHQWH010000085.1 coordinate 1,993, forward strand.
AAATAAAAGAAAAATTATTTCAATTAATTAAATTTGCCGGTTCTTTACCGGAAGACCAGCGAACTCCAGAACCAGGAAGAGAACCTACAGCGTACATAATAGTTCTTGTTAATACTGAAATTAAACCCTCATTTTTTGATTTTGATGTTGGAGCAGCGGTAGAAAATATATTATTAGGTGCAGTTAAATACGGGTTAGGGAGTTGTTGGATGGCTAACATTAAAGTCAGAAAAATTAAATCGCTATTAGAAGTTCCAGAGCAATATCAAGTTAAACACGTAATCAGCTTAGGATACCCTGATGAAGAATCATTTATGGAACCTTATGAAGATTCATATAAATATTGGAGAAATCCCGATGGTACTATGCATGTACCAAAAAGAGATTTAGAAGATGTTATTTTCAAAATTTTTTAAAATTTAAATAAGAGCCGCCATATCCTTACAATTATATGCAATTCTCATTAAATCTCTAATTTTTTCCTTTTCTTTAAATCCTAAATCATCTATTAGCAAATTTCCTTTTTCTATCAACTTATCTCTTTTTTTCCATACTTTATGTGCTAATTCTAAAGCTTTTTTCTGATAAGCAATCATTACATCATTAAAATATTGCTTGATCTCTGTAAAATATTCTTTAATTTCTTCATTTAAATGCAAATCTCTTAGAATTGATCCAATATCTTCAATCTTTTCACAAAACATGCGATAATCCATGGCTTCTAAAGGTGTAAAATCTTTATCTTCCGTAACATACACGCCTGTTCTAAGATAAGTCCTTATATGGATTACTAAAATGAAGTAAAATTTCCGTAATTGGTTAAAATTATAATTTAAATCTTCATATTTATTAGTTTCAAGGTTATCAAACATATCCAAAATAAGATATAGTAAACGTTGAATTAACTTACGAGTAGGGATTTGTTTATAGCCAAAATTTTGGACAACTATCCTCTGAGGTTGTTCTTCAGTTATTTCCGTGTTAGGAAGACCATTAACAAACCACCTTATTTCATCTCTTATACTCTCTTCAAATGGTTTATCTGAAAGTATTACTATATTCGATTGACCAGAAAGGCATTCTTTTACAATTTCTCGAGCAATATAGGGGTTTGAGTGAAGAATTATCTCATCAGTAGATTGATCTACTTCCTGTCTATGTTTTGGTGAAATTAATAAAGTTCCATCACTGCGAACAATGATCAATATGGAAGATTTCTTACTTAAATTAAAATTTTCGACCCACTTTTTGGGTAGGCTAACAAAAAAAGAACCGCTAATCTTCTGCAAATTTCTATAGGTTCTTTCCATATTAATCTTATATTTTTAATAATATTTAAACTTGTTTAAACAATTTATACATAATATTTAAACATACTTTAAACAATCATTGTATTAATAAAACAAAGTTAGAGAGGTAAATATAAATGACAACAAGTAGAGAAGAAGTAACTCCAATATTAAGAGAATTTCCTAAATATAAAATTATCGAAGAATTAAAAGAAGATGCTGTAAAAGAAATAAAAAAACAACTCGAGAAGAAAAAAGACATTGATCTTATCCAAAAGAAAAGAGATGAAAGAAACTGGAAAAAATCTCTGGGATATTATGCACTTAATCCTAATAAATTTGATTTTAAGATAAGTAATTTAAAAACCAAAAAATAATCTTTTTTTTTAATCTTTTTAAGACCTTTTTGTAAAAACTTTATATAAAATATGATGAATATATTATAGTTAATTGATGGGGGTTCAATCTTTAGGATTGCCCAAAGACCTACAAAAAGAAAGGAAATGCGAATTTAAATTGAAACTGCAAATATAAAATAAGTTAAACTTTTATACTATCCCGAAGTATCAAATTATACATTAAAGTAAATATTTATGTATATTTAATATTTTCTTGGAGGATTTTTAGAATGCTTATGTTATCTATATTAGGTGGACTTATTGGTTCTTCTACATTGGGCGTGCTAATAGCATTTTGTAGTTTTGGTATATATTTTTACTATATTTCGAGAAAAACAAAGGTTAGACTTCTCTCTATTATGGGGATAAGTCTATTTTTTATTGGATTCTCTTATTTGGGAATTTGTGTCGACTTTTTATCAATTCTTATAACAGGAAACAACATAAATGTATTTTTACTTGCTTTTTTAATTTGGCCATTTGTGCCTGTTGTTTACGTCTTTGGATCTTATGTAACTGCTGAATTATTGATACCTAAGATAAAAAAACTCTACATGATCATAATTATTGCTTTAGCTTTAATTTTTGAGCTTAGTATTTTTTTAGATACATTAGGAAACATTACGTTTATTGAACCTACCCCTCCTGGTGCTGAATTGATCGATGATAGTCTTATTACAGGGTCAATTGCTGGTCTTATCGGAACTATTTTTACGTTCTTAGGAATTTTTATATCTGGGATCGGCATGCTTATTAAAGGGTATCGGTTATCAGGGGTAGTTAGAAAGAAATATCATCAGTTAGCAATAGGATATTTAATTCTTAATGTATCGGCTTTGTTAGATTTTTTGGGTATCGCCGAGATCGTTGCAATAATTCGGATTGCCTCATTAAGTGCCGTTTGGTTTTTCTATTTAGGTTTAAGGGAAGAACCTGAAAAGCGTGAGAAGAAAGAAAAGAAAAAAGAGATGAAAATTGAGGAATCCTTGTTTAGATTAACTAAAAGACCTGCGCAAATAACTGAAGAAGAAGTTACTTATTATCGAGAACAAAAAATATGTATGATATGTAAAGGTAAAGTTAGCGGATTTAATATTTTTTTATGTCCTAATTGTGAAACTATTTATCATGAAGAATGTGCTCGTGCTTTAAGTAATGCTGAAAATGCGTGTTGGGTTTGCAATGGGCCTATAGATAATTCAAAACCTTCAAAACCATTTAAAATTGAATCACCCGATAAGGAACAAATAGGAATAGTAAAACCTATAAAATGATTAAAAAAAAAAAAGAGTATGGATTATAAGGATCTCAGTCGAAAACACTAAGACTGGTGGGTATGTAACGAGCCAATAGGTAAATTGAAACAAAGTACATCATTTGATATAATAAAATCATACAAAGAAGAGGATTTGTTGAAAAAATCAAAAGAATAATATATGTATTTGAATATAATTTTAAATAGAATATTAATATGAGTTATGTCTTATGAAAATATCGGTTGAAGATACAAGAACTGGGAAGGTTATCAAGCTTGATGTTAAAGAACATCATATAATTGAACGGATAATTGATATTGTAATAAAACACATGGGAATAATTAGCTCTGAGCAAAGGTCATATACATTAGTTCTTGAAGATAAGGAACTACCAAGCACAATTACCATTGCTGATGCAAAACATAAATTTGGGCTAAAAGATAATGCCAATTTAGCATTATGGGCGAGGGTAGTGGGCGGATATTAGCCTTTTCGCTTACAATATTTTTAATCTTTCATTTTTTTACAAACAATATTAAATAACAAGACACATATTTGATTTTAATCATCCACTACCAGAATATCATCTATTTCTTCTTCCTCTTCTTTATCGCTACTTTTAAATTCATTCATAAGCAATTCAATAGAATGCGATTTAAAATATTCAGCTGACTTCAAACAAAGATCATAATTAAGAGGATCATCAGGATTTGGATTCTCGACTAATTTTTTTAGTGCTTTGATTGAAGTTTCCAAATCTGATAGTCTTGACCATTTTTTTAGAATATTAAGGCAGATATAACCTGTACCAGATTCATTTAAAGTTCGAATATCAACTGGATGGATATTTGGATGGAAAATATTCGAATACCAAGAGAAATCTATTCCTCCTGGATATGGAAATGATCTATTTAATTTTAGAAAAATGCGATGAGATTTCTTTGGACTTAAATTTATTCCTTCCTTGCTATGATCTTGCACAAATCCTAAAGCTTCAATGTTTATCCAAAATTCAACATTACTTTCATGCCATTTAATTGATTCATCTTCTATTAAATTTGATTTATTTAAAATATTCATTTCGTTATTTATTCGATCTTTCCATATCTCATAAGGTAGTTCTGGCATCGTTTTGTATGTAATTTTTTTTTATATTTAATATCTTGCTTATATTAATTTTATATTTTATATTTTTAATCTTTTTTATTGGACTTTATGAAGGAACAGATCCAACAATTAGGATCCTTTGCCTTCTCAATTATTTTAAAGCTGTTGGTAAGTCCATTATAATTCAATTGTTTTCCAATAAGTGGTTTTCCTATTTGGGAATCCCATATTCCATACTCTTTAAAATAATCAATACCTAATACGAATTTTAATACTTGTTGCGATTGAATACCTCCTATTATTGAAGTTGTAGTTATAAACGATGCGATTTTACCCACAGTTTCTCCATCTTCAGTATTTAGTTCTTTACCTGTACATGAAAACTTTTTCCACATCAAATCTAAATCTTTATTAGAGATTCCGCATTGTAAGCATGCAGAGTTTTTATCTTTAGAATAAACCGCTTGTACAGTCCCAAAATAACCATCAATTCCAGAATCAATAAATGGAATGCCAAAATAATAGGAATAATTATTTGCTTCTAAACGTGCCTCAATGTTATCCAAACAGGAGCAAATAACATCGTTTTGTTCATAAATATTTTTTTCTACTTTATTTAAATCTTCTTTAATGGTAATAAATTTTACTTCTGGATTTATATCTCTGCATGCTTCTTTAATTACATCTGCCTTATATTCATTCTTCTCAGCTGATTTCGAATTAAATAGCACACATCTGTTTAAATTGGATAAATCAATAAAATCATAATCGATTAAAGTAATAGTTCCTATACCTGACAAAACTAAATTTTTTATGACTTCATTACCCGTTGCTCCAGCACCAATTACCATTACTTTTGAATTACGGATTTTATTTTGATCCCATCCTTTTATTCGTTTTTGACGATCATACTTATCTGATTCTATGGAATCAATATTCTTTACTTCAATATCTATTGAATCGTTTTTTTCATTCATTTATTTAAGTATTATTTTTTTTTAAAAGCTTTATTTTGAGGATATTATCGCATTACTTATAGCTTTATATCCTAATCCTGATTTTTTATCGAGCGTGAAAAATTTAAATTCATCATTGATTGGATCTACAACTAATGCTACTTGATATGATTCCGGAAAAAAAAACTCTTGGGTGTGTAGATCTGTACTTGATAAAAAACAACCAAAATTGGGATGTGAATGCCACCATCCAACTATCCTCAAACTATCATTTTTTTTAAGATTTTTTAACTTTTGAAACTCTTTTTCATATTCCCCTGCAGTTCCTTCAATTTGAGAAGTTGAAAATTGATGACTATTAACCGCATTATCAATAAACAATTGTTCTTCAATAATTATATATAAATCATTCTTCCACTTTAAGATATTTCCAATTAAATAGCCAAAAATTTCCTTGCTTGAATCTCTACTTAAATTTATAATTTGTTCTAAGGTATTGTCGTAAATGTAGACCGGAAATATAAAATCGTTAGTTTTTGACATAAACATGTCCTTATCTTTTATAGTATTAGAATTAACGCGTACTTTGAATAAAATGACGCTTTTTATTTTTTTCAATTTCCCACTTTTTACGCTCAGAACGAAGTTTAAATAGGTCAAGATCTTTATAAATTAAACTTTCTTCTCTGGGAGGTACAATTCTTTCGATTCTATCTTTTTCTGGAGTATATATAAGAGATTCTCCATATTCTGCTATATTTACAAAAAAGCAATAAGCATAAATAGATCTACGAGCATCAAAATGAGCAGCCTTAAAATCAGCAGTTACTGGCGTATAAGCTGGATTTAAAATTAAGTCAATCGGGGGTTCGAAATTTTTTAATTCTACTCTTAAATCCATATCAAGAAAATCCCGGCATATTATAATTGCTATTCTTCCATATTCAGTATTGCAAACAATAGTTTTACGTGGTAACGTACCAACATTTATCCCTTCTTCAAATTTTTTACTTTGAAAATGTATTATTGCTGGAATATGTTTCTCTTGCTCCCAAAGAATTCCTTCTGGTCCAATTACTTTGCAAACATTACGATTATTTTCTATGTTATGGAACGAACCGGGAATAATGTACATTTCATATGATTTTGCTAAATCTGAAAGTTCTTCTAAAATTTTACCATAATTTAGATCAATAGCCATTTCTGGGAAGACTAAAATGTTGATTCCTTTGTTATAAGCTTGCTCTATCATCATTCTAACCTTTTTCTGGACTAAATCAATTTTATCTACTTTTATTCCGATCAAACCCGATCCTTTTTCTTCGTAAAATTCACTCAATAAATCACCAGAAGATGATACTCCTATTTGAGCTATACCTATCCTACATTCCCTTTTTTGGATCTTAGAATATTTTTGCATTAAATCTTTATAAAGCAATTTATATTTCTTTTTGGTACTTGAAATATCCTTTATCTTTCTACTCGTCTTCTCAGATAAAGTGGGTGGTAATATCTTTAATGTGCTTTTAGATAGTGAGGGTTCACTAATAGTATCTAGGGCAGAAATAATAATTTTTTCTTCCTTTTTCACCAACTCTAAGCGTTCCATTACTTCTTTTTCTTTATCTTTATACCCTGCTTTTTCAAATAATTGGGCTGCTGATTTAAGCATGCCCGACCCTATATCTAATAGTCTTTTCTTTTCATCAAGTTTAAATTCTTCATCTGCACTAATAATGTACCATGTTGCATCGAAAAATGTTGATGTTGCGAGAGCCCAATCTGCTTCATTTTCAAAACCACCTTTATGATATGAATTTGCGGCATTTCTCAACATCATTTTAATTTCAGGATAATATCCCGCTTTTTTAGTTTTATCAGTTGATTTATCAAATTTGGATCCTAATTCTAAGGCTTGGCAGAATGCAGCATTTCCTAAAGCTAATGATTTATATTTCAAATCAGTGAAATAATCGCTTGCTTTATTAAATAAGTCAGCGGCTTCAGCATACTGATTAGGGTCTTTACATTCTTCAGCTAATTCCATACATTCCCAAGCCTTGCAGAGATGGAAAATTGCATTCAATTCATCGTTATCTTGTATATTTTCTATATGGGAAAAAAGTTCTTTAAATTGATCTGCTGCACAAGAAAATCTCTCTGCTGCGGAGACATAATCTCCTTGCTTTTCTAAAATTTTAGCTGCTTCAATTTGATCCCAGATTACAGAATAATCTATATTGATCTCCTCTATATTGGGAGTTTCTTCTGATTTAATTTGTTCAACTGAATTGACCTTAGTTTCATCCTGTTTTATATTTACATAATTTTTTTCTTGCTTATCTAAAACAAAATTCTTTAGAATTTCCCTTAAAATTGAAATTAATTTATTTTTAGAATCGTCTTTAATTGCTGAAAATCCAAATGTCTTAATATTAAATGTTTCTTCAATTTTCTGAGGTTTAAACGCAGTATCTTCAAGATCTTGAAAATTTGCAATTAAATAAAGATCAGCTTTCCGAAACTTGGCCTTTAATTTGGAAATTAACTCTTGAGTTCTACCCAAGTTACTTGCTGCAGAATTAGATACAATAAGCACTATATCGCTCGATGTTAATAAATCTTTATAAAGGTTAGAACTATTTGCTAACTTACTTAAATCGACTTCTCTGATTGAACATTCTTTAATCCCATTCAAATTGTTGATTTTAATTGATTTATTAACGATTTCATTTAATTCGTCATCTAATTCTATTATAGTTTCTCCAGGTAAAATTTCAATAATTGTTGTTTTACCTACACCAAATTCTCCAGTCATTAAGATTTTGGGAGGTATGAAAATGTTTTCTTCAACATATTTATCAAATTCTTTAAACACACTAATATCTCCAGACCAATTTTCGAGATATCGTTTATATTTGTTTATGAATTCATTCTTCATTAAATCCACTTTACTTTTAGCTTCATCTTCCAAATCATCTTTATCTATTACAATAATAAAAATTAAATTATAATCAACAGAATATGAATAAATAAAATTAAATTCCCTAAAGAGAAGAGCTTTAACTTCACCACCCTTTATTTCTTTAGCAAAATCACTAAATGCTTTGAGGAAACCACTAAGTATACCCTCATCGAAAGCAATTTTTCTAAAAAAACTTTTAGAATAACAAAGGATTCCTCCGAAACCAATTATGAATAACTTTAATATCACTAAATCCATCCTATTTTACGTTTTTGTGATTAATTTAATAAAAGATAAAGTTATTAATTAAAGTGATTGTAAAATTTTTCTTAATAAATACGAGAATAACGAACGTAGGTGCTTAATATGAATGAAAAAGATGCTAATCAAGAAGCGGATAATTCATATCCCCAAATAATCCTCTCTGAAAGTAAAAAAATACAAGAAAAAAAACCTCCGAATGAAAAAATCCTCTATTTCAATATTGAAGAAGATATTGGAGAGTAATATTCGAATACAGTTCCAAAACTTTTTTAAATTGATTAGTTATACTTCTCTACTCATTTTTTGAAGTTCTAGTGATAATTTTTTGTGCTTATAATATAATTCATCTATTATTGCTTGAAATGCTTCAGTTACACCCTCACCTGTTAAAGCTGAAGTTATGAAATAACCTAAAAATTCTCTTTTTCTAATTAATTTTAACACTTTTGACTCGTTAAGAATATTCTTATCAATCAAATCTGCTTTGTTACCCAGAAGGATAATAGGGATCTTTCCACAGAATTTTTTAATATCATTATGCCAACTGGAAATATGTTTAAAACTGTCTTTTCCAAGTTGATTATCCTCAAGAGAATATACGATGATGGCAGCTCTACTTTCTTGATAAAATGAAGGGCGTAGAAAAAAGAATTCATCTTGTCCTGCTATATCCCAGAAATAAAGTGTACAAGTATCACCCTCAATATTTTGAGTATACTTAGAAAACTGGGCACCGATGGTTCGGATATAATTCGTTTGAAAACTTCCTTGAGTAAATTTCTTAATCAATGATGTTTTACCTACCATTCCATCGCCAATTACCGTTATTTTAAAAACAAATTCGCCTTTTGTGCTTGACATTGCTTTAATGAATGACTCGTGAATTTAATCTTGAATCTATATATTTCTAATCAAGATCTTTTCTCATATAAAATTTTGTAACTTTAGTTCCTTTCAAAAATGTTTAAAATTATTAAAAAATAATAAACTTAGTACTTTAAGGTGATTTGAAATGGAACATAAGATAGAGCGTAAAATGGAAAGTATGTTTGGATTATTAGGAATTATCATCGCATTAAGTTTTATATTAACTGCGGCTATTTTAACTCCCGGTTATAACCCATTACTAAATACGGTAAGTTCTTTAGGAGAAGGAGTAGCAAAAACCTTATTTAGTATAGGATTTGTTATTGCCGGATCTTTAGGTATACCATTTTTTATTCAACTCGAAAGAGAACTAATAAATATCAAGGAAAGCATTAGAAAATTAGCTACTGGAGTATCAATTTTCAGCTGTGTTTGTATAGGTTTAGTAGGAATAATCCCTGATAAGTCATATCTTGATTTATTTTTTGCTTTCCACTATTTTGTAGCAATTGTAAGTTTTGCAGGAACATCAGCTTATATTGGATTATATAGTTATTTAATGTACATAGGAAGCTCATTAATAAGCTACACTGGTCCTAAGTTTAAGAGATATTTATCTTATCTGGGAATGGTAATTGTTATCGTTTTTTTTTTATTAATCTTTTCTTTACAGCCTATTGTTGAATGGATATTAACGATCCTTATCATTATTTGGATCTTAATTACATCAATTCAAATGCTCTCCTTCAAGTTTTTCAATATTCCAGGAGTATATTATAAAAAAGCAGATTATCCAAAAGCTTTAAATAAATTTGAGCAAGCATTTGAAATTCTTAATCATCTTGAATTAACAGACGAGCCAATAATGAAGACACTTGAAGAAAATATCAGCTTTTTAAAAGGTAAATTACAAGACAGTGAAAAAGAAAAACAATAGGAGAAAAATCCTTATCTAAATTGTTAAGTTATAAAAATTTAAACAAATATACGCACTTGTTGAATGGTAAATATAAATATCAGAAATTTTAAGGCCTAATTTAAGTTTCTAGATAATTATCAAGTTAGATATGTAATCAGCCTTGGATATCCCGATGAAAAATCTATAATAAGTCATATAAAGATTCATTTATTTATTGGAGAGAAAATAATGGCAGTATTTTTATACCTAAACGAGATTTGAATGATATCATTTATAAAAATATTAAAAAAAAAAAGTTTTAAAGCAAGTTTACTTCTTAACATCTCTTTTTCCGTCTCTAACGCCCCCAATCACGTTAAGAAGTAAAATGCTATTCAATAGTTCTAGGTGTATTACTTAATGACCCCTAGCCCCACCCTAGATTTTGTTTTTGGTTGTTTATAGAAAAAAGATCAAAAATCTTTTTTTAAACAATCTTCCCTTTGGTACTTTATAACCTAACTCAAATTTAAGCTTTATTCCCCAGAATTGAGGACAAATTCTGAAAATTGCATATTATGTCCTCAACATTGGAGAAAAATTATTGGTAACATTAAAAATGAGGTTCAGTTTTTCGTTTTGATAAATAATTTTTCTTTTATATATAAAATATGTTTTTTTAATTACCAAAAATTTATATAAGTTTACAATCTTCTATTTTTTACTGATTTAACAATAAGAATAAAAAAAAATATTTGATATTCATAAAATAGCGAGTGGCGTATGGCTCGATATATAATTTAACAACTAAAGCTTGGTATAATATTAATATGAATCTACAGAAAAGTTCTGCCAAAAATCCTAGCTCAAGTAAAAATAGTTTTAACTTAAATAATTTATCCATGCGAGAGTTTGAAACCTTCCTGATTTTTTTAAGGCACGAAGGAGAAGAATTAAGTGTTTTGAAAAAATTTATCGATTTGAGTTTTGATCATACAAGCAGAACAAAAGGTTATGATTACATCAATATTTTATGTAGAAAAGGCTTTGCATATAAGAGAACGATTCCTGAAAAGGGAAAAAATGTTACGAAAATTTTCATCAGAAAAAAAATTAGAAAAGAATACGAAAAATTCATATTACCCACGATTGGAAGCATAAAAGAATCGCTGGAAGATGTCTTCGAAGAATACATAGACGATCTTAAAGATGTGGAAAAAATACGCGAGAAATTTAGAGCATATACTGAAAATGTTATAGTATCAATTAGTAATTTACTAGTAAATGAGCCTGTAAAAACTTTAAATAGTAAACGATTCCATAAAAAACTAAATGACACGATTTGGAAATATTTTAGGGCTGAAATGCTAAAATACGAAATGTTTTCAAAATAAAAGAGAATAATTTATAAAATCTAACAAATAGTTCTAATTGTAAATATTTAATATCTAATTAAAAAACAGAGAAAAATTGCTACTTCAGAGCGCGTTAACAGAAAGAATTATTATAGTTAGTATATTCCAAATATGGCCAATTATTTATGAATCTTTTTTTGCGTATAAATTATTAAAACGCGCAACAAATCGTTCAACAGCCACTCTAAGTTGCCTTTTTAGTTTTAATGCACTAGCTTATTTCCTAACCTCTGCTTCAATCTTTCTTACAAATACCCCCTTTGCATATCTCTGCTATATAATTGGTTTTTTTGCGTTTATATTCGCTCATAGTTTTATAATAATTTTTAGTTGGCTTATCGCAAATCTTGACAAGAAATTATCTTCCAAGTATTATTTAGGGATTTTAATTTATGGAATCTTATCAACTTATGTCTTCTGGATAGGAATATTTTTCGAAGGGATTCGATACGATTCTGGCACAATTTGGATACCAATTTTTAGCTGGTTATTTCTTTTTATCAGTTATAGCTATACAATAGTTTTTTTAATCGTTCCCGAAATAATATTAGCCGTAAAGCTAATAAATATATTTGAAGGTGTACCGTTAAAACGAAGAATTAAATTGTTTATTATTAGCGTATTTTTAGAACTTACTATTGTACTTCTCTTAGTTTTGTATAATACTTGGATAAATGTTACTCCTTTTTTCAAGGTATTTTATCTATTTATAATGCCACCCTTAGGCATTTTAGCAGCTTTTTTTATTTACAAGAGCTTTGGAAAAGCATTAGAATAATTTAATTTGTACGCATCTAAATTCTATTTTATACTCTTATACTTGATTAGATTAACACTAAATAGTTTAAAAGGTGACTCCTAGCCCCGGGACCTAATAATAAGGTCTGAAACTAAATAGGGAGAGAAGGGTGAAACGAAGTGTGCGTTCAAACACACTACCAAAAGACAAAAATCCAGGGTGGGGCAGGAGTCTTTGTTAGGTGTTAGTTTTATATTTTTAAATCTAAGTTTCTATTTCTGTCGATTTTTAACTAATTCTCCCTTTAGTTAATAATTATTATTATAACAATGTATAATAAACTTTTGTGTTGTTTAAATTGAAGATTAAGTTGAAGTTTTTTTTTTTGATATGATATTTTTTCGTTTTCTAATAATAATGAATGCCAGACTAGCAATGAGTATGACTGAGCTAGCACCTAAGAGAATATAAATTAATTGCACCAACGGATCGTAATTTATGCTTAAAGAAAGTACAATTGTTGTACTCCATTCTCCAGAAGTGAGATTTTTTGATTTATAAAAAATATCAAAATCATAATCAGTTTTATTATAATCTGTTAGATCGGACCATACAAAATGAAGGATGTCATTGGTTCCAATCGAAATAGAAGGATAAGTTGAATGTGATGTGCTCTCTTTTGATGCAATCTCTATATTACTCCAAGTTTCGGAAGAAATGTTTTTGTAGCGGTAACATATATCTACATCATCACTAGAACCATCTTCCCAAGCGATGTGTATATTTCCGTATTGATCTAAAACCATGGTAGGACTATCCACCAGGTAACCCTCATAAACTATTTTATGAAATATTTGACTGGTGTTTCTTATATATTTTGCATAGTGAACTTCGCGATGATAAGCCCACTCCATCCAGGTGAAATGTATATTATTTGCAGCATCGCATGCAATTTTAGGCTCTTCACAATCATTCCCTGAGAATGTTGAAATGATACTTGAATTCGTCCATGAACCATTGTTATTATATCTCAATTTATAAAGAACTTCACTTTCATCAATCCATGCAACTGCGATGTTATAGTCACTATCAAAAGTGATAGTTGGATTACATCTCATAGATGAGTTAGTTTCTAAAGTCAATATTTCTATAGATTGCCAAGTTCCATGAGTAGCATTCTTGCATCTATATAGAAGATTAGGCTCAAATCCATCTCCTGAATAGTTACTCGAATCACACCAAACTATGTGAGCATTGAAATTGTTATCTACTAAGATCCTTGGCTTAGAAGAGCCAGCCTTATTAAAGTCTGAAATAGTTTCGATAGGATTCCATTTGTTTTTACTGGTATTCCAATACCTATAATAAACACTGCTATAATCAAGATCTTCTTTCCATACAAGGTGGAGATTTTCTTTTTTATCAATTACAAATTCTGCATCCTCGAAAATGTTCTCAATAGGGGCATAAAGTGTTTTAATATCAGACCAATGTGTTGAATTCACGGGTTTTTTAGAATAATCTAAAATAAATTTCTGCATTCCATCAGATTCTTCTGATAAAGTCCAAGTTGTATGAATATTGTTTTCAAAATCAATATATATTTGGGGATAATAACATTCACATGTTCCAAATATTCCCGAACTTTTAAGAGAAGGTGATGAAACCTCGTAAATTTTGCCAATCTTAAAATTAGCTATTGATGGTGTAAAAAGAGTAAGGGATACTAAAAAAATCAATAAAATAAAATGAAAAGATCTTCTCGACTTCATCTTCTTAATTTCATTTTGATTTATGTTAATTTATTTAGTCAACTTAAATATTTAATGGTATATATCTACTTATAATATTACTTGGTCTTGGATTATTAACTAATGTGAAGATCGGCGATTTGTAGAATTTTTAATATCAAGATTTTTGAAGAACATTTAAAGCAATTTCTGTTGAAATTTTAGCTTCCTCGACAGTAACCATCCCAATTGTCGAGCAACATATATTATGTTTGGAGATATATTCATAAGCTTTGAGTGGCTCTAATTTACCTGCTGCTAAAGTTTTCATTCCTATAAAATAATGGTCTTTATGATTATTTACAATATTTTCTAACTTTTTTTGTTCTCCCATGTACATTCCTCGAGCGTTAAAGGGGATTAGAAAAGCTTTAACGTAAGGAATGTGTTCGAAAGCGTATTCTAAAGTAGAAACGGGGTTATGAGCGGCAATTCCGGGAATTATCCCTCTTGACTTAATATCGTCTAATAACTTTATTAATTTATCATCCTTCTTATCCGAAATCATTCCGTGCGCGAAAATTATCTTAGCATCAAGCTTTGCAAGTTCTTCAATTAAAGGATCGGGTCCAGGAAAGGTAGAACCTGTTATTATAAAATCGTCGTGAGTTTCTGCCATTATTCTGGCAGCTTCACTAACTTTACCCGCGGGTATTAATTCTATACCACGCCCTCCAGCTTCATAGCACGCTTCTAATATCTCTAAGACCGCTTCCGTTTTATGTAAAAATTTTTTGCGGTAAATTCGGGCGTTTTTTCCGAACTGCGTAGCCCCTAAAAAAGTTGAAGTCCCTGTCGAAACTAAGGGGATTTTTTGGCCTTCTATTTCGTAAAAAATAATATATCCACTTTATTTTGTTAGTTTAAAGAAAAATTTATCAAAAAATTTTAATGAATTATAAAAAGATTAAAAACTATAAAAAGATACACATCCAAATTACATTAAACTAAATTAACTAAAGAAAAGTGTATAAAAATGACAGATCCAAAAGCTATAAAAAATAATCCCTTCAAAGATTTAGGTGAAATTCCCGAAAAGAAATACCACGATGGATACACCCTCGATTCAACGTACATTACAGTGAGAGAGGGGGTTAAAATTGCTGCGACAATTTGCCTTCCTAAGGGACTTTCTCCGGACGATAAAATCCCTACGGTATTAACTCAAACGAGATATTGGAGAGCGATGGAATTGAGAATTCCATTTAGATGGCTTTTTGATAGTATGATAACAAACGCTCCAAACCCCGAGATTGTTACTAGTCGAGGCTATGCTCTCATTTATACCGATGTTAGAGGGACTGGAGCATCATTTGGTACAAGAATAATACCGTTTTCCGAAGAGGAAGTAAAAGATGGTTCCGATATAGTTAATTGGATTATAAATCAGCCTTGGTCAGATGGAAATGTAGTTTCTAAGGGAATTTCATACACAGGGACTACGGCAGAATTATTTTCTGGAAATAATCATCTAGCAATAAAAGCAGTTATGCCAGGACACGGATATTGGGACCCGTATACTGATGTAGCATTCCCAGGAGGATGTTATGATCATGCTTTTATGCAGATGTGGTCATTTCTAGGGAAAAACTTAGATTTAAATAGCCCTAAAGTCTTTTCGCAAATAATGCCAGAAGTCTGGTTATTTGTTAAAGGCGTAAAACCGGTAAGCTCTGATACGGATCTAAAATTATTAAAAGATGCTATAAGTCAACATGAATCAAATCAATATGTATATGAGCATACGGTAATTAGAGATTTCCGCAACGATAAGCTTCCTGACGGCACTCTTTTTGACGATATTAGTATATTTGCTCAAAAAGAAAAAATTGAAAGTTCAAAAGTTCCAATTTTGGCTTGGTGCTCATGGTATGATTCAGGGTATGGAGACGCAATTATTAATCGATTCATGAACTTAAGCAATCCCACGATCGCTATTTTAGGTGATTGGACTCATGGAGCTGGATTACCAGCAAACCAATTTTTTCCTGAAAGAACCATAGTAACTCCAAAACCACGAGATAGAATTAATGCTTGGATCAATTTCTTCGATAAATGCGTATATGGCGATGGAATACAAGGAAAAACGCTATATTACTATACATTGGTTGAAGAAGAGTGGAAAAAAACTAATGTATGGCCACCTTTAGGACATAATTATCAAAAATGGTATTTTTCAGAAAATTATTCTCTAACGAGAGAAGAACCAGCGATAGATGTTGGAGCTGATAACTATAAAATTAATTTCCGGGTCACAACTGGACGAAATAATAGGTGGTGGGCATTATTAGGTTTGCCTATAACATACTACAATAGAAATAAAATTGATGAAAAACTCCTATGTTATACAAGCCAACCATTCGAATCTGATACAGAAATCACGGGACAAATAATTCTATGCCTATATATGGCATCGACACACGAGGATGGCACAGTCTTTGCTTATTTTGAAGATGTAGATGAAAGTGGGAATATCACTTACATAACTGATGGAGAATTTAGATTGATTCATAGAAAAGTTTTATCTACAAAACCACCATATAAAATTTTAATTCCTTACCATAGTTATAACGAAGAAGATGCAGCTCCACTTGTTCCTGGAAAAATCATGGAAATAAAATTCGGACTACACGCAACTTCAGTTCTTATTAAAAAAGGACATAGAATTAAAATTGCCATTGCTGGAGCAGATAAAGATACATTTATACGTTATCCTAAAGAAGGAAGACCAACAATTACTATATCTCGATGTAAAGAATTTCCATCTTATATTAAAATTCCAATTATAAAGAAGGAGTAAATTAACTCATTAAATAGGTGATAGAAAAAATGGAAGAAATTATACCAAGTTTAAAAGGTATGTTAAAAGATGCGACTGTTATAAAGTCAGATGCAACCAGATTTGAAATAACTATAACAATACTTAATGAAATTAAGGGTAATGTGGCAGATCCTGGCGAAATTTTAGTTATGCTAAAAATGTTTGGTGGGTTAAAGGAGGATGTCCCCATGGAAATAGACATCAATAACGAAACGCAGATTATCGAACTAAAATTTCAAACTGAAGAAGACTTTAAAAAAATCCAAAAAATTATGGAGACTATCTGGGATGATGCGGTAGATATGCTCGAACAAGCCTCACAAGGCGATTTTAGTCGTATAAAAAAAGTTCCTAATATTGACGATTAGTTTTAACTTCTTTTTTTATTTTTAATTCACTTTTGTTTTTGTATGTTTTTGTTTTAATAAAGAGAAGAAGTCAGTTAAATCGATATTTCCTCCGCTAATTATAAGCCCAATTTTTTTACCTTTAATTAACGACGGTTCTATTTCGCCGTACAATAATCCTGCTAAAGGAACTGCTCCCGAAGGTTCTACAACTAATTTCATGCGCTCCCAATAGAATTTCATTGCCTCAATAATTTGTTCTTCAGTAACCGTAATAATATCGTTGACAAACTCTTGGATTATTGGAAAAGTTTTTTCCCCCACTGAAGTTCTCAACCCATCAGCAATAGTATTTGGATTTTCGACGGGTACCCTCTTTCCTAATTGAAACGACCTAAATGTATCGTCAGCGTTTTTTGGTTCCACACCAACGACTTTAATTCTCGGATCCAACCCTTTAGCTGCTATAGAGCATCCACTAATTAATCCACCTCCGCCAACAGGGACAAGTAATAAGTCTAGAGCTTTATAATTGCTAATGAATTCATAACCAGTAGTTCCCGCGCCATAAATTACGTCATAGTCGTCGAATGGGTGGATTAGTCTATATTTGTTCTGCTTTATTAATTCAGCGGTTAAATTATCTCGATCACCAGGCTGGTTTCCACATAAAACGACTTCAGCCCCATAACCTCGTGTAGCAGCTATTTTAGACGGTGTCGCATTATTGGGCATAACTATCGTAGCTTTAATGTGTAAAATTTTAGCTACTAAAGCAACCGCTTGAGCAAAGTTCCCTGACGAGTGAGCAATAATTCCCCTCTCCCTTTCTTCCGAAGATATGTGGCTTATACAATTCCAAGCCCCCCTAAACTTAAACGAACCAGTTCGTTGAAAATTTTCACATTTTACTATTACTCGTTTCGCACCTATCATCGAATCTAAAGTTCTACTAGTCATTAATGGCGTTCGGTTTACAACATGGGACACTACTTTTTCGGCATGCTTTATGTTTTTAAATATTTTAATCAACCTCTTAATCGTCGTTTATAAAATTATTGTTCAATTTAGAGCGTTTACTTGTTTTTATTCGTTAGTAATAATATATAATAAATGTGTGTAATCTTAAAAAAAATGCTTAAAATTTGAATGTTTGAAGTTAAGAATAATATTTAAAAGATTTATAAGAAATCTTTTTTATCAAATTATTACTTTTTTTAGAGAACTATCGTGTCACCAGTAGCAAATTTATTCAAGGCATCTTCATCTAATTTTACGCCCCACCCTGGTCCATCTGGAACGACGGCGTAGCCATTACTGTAATCAATTGGTTTCAAGATGAGATCGTCAACGAGCATCTCTTGACCAAATAATTCTGTCGCGTAATCAATAAAGGGATATTTTGCGGTTGCAAAGTGAATATGCATCGCTGAGGCAATTCCTAACGGTTGATTATGTAAAACAACGCCTAAACCACGCATTTTTGCATAATCCAAGGCTTTCAGGGCTTTTGTTACTCCTCCTGGACGATCTGAGTTTAACCCTAAAACTCTTACTGCTTTTAATTCGACTAGTGTAATAAAATCTTTTAACGAAAAAAATCCCTCGTGAGACATTAAAGGGATGTTAACTCTACTTTGAACGTAAGCCATTCCTAAATAGTCCGATGCATTCACTGGTTCTTCGGCAAAGTCTATTCCATAAGGTTCAATGGCTTTAATAGCTCGAACGGCCATTGAAGGATTATAAGCTTGGTTGTAATCTACGCGTAAATTAATTTTGTTTCCAAAAATCTTTCTTATCGCTTGTAAGATATTTACGTCGTCTTCAACGCTTTTTCCGAGCTTTAGTCGAAAATTTCTGAACCCTTTTTTGTAATAGGTTCTTACTAGCCCTTTCATTAACATTGGATCGCCTAAAGGTATAAGCGCCGCTAAAGGAATCTTGTCTACGAATTTACCCCCCATATAATAACACGCAGGTAAATCAGTTATCTGACCCATTAAATCGTAGCAAGCCATATCGATCATTCCTTTTGCAGCTTCGTTACGCGCCAAGTTTACATCCATTCGATAATTTATCTTTTCGATATTGAACGGGTTTTCACCTAAAATATACTTCGTTAAACAATTTTTTATGGCATCAATAATCTGGTTGGGCGATACGCCAGTCTCAGGTAACCAAAGAAAAGCTTCTCCTAATCCTATATTTCCACGTTTACTAATGAGTTTACAAACTACGAAATCTCCCCCAAGCCATGCCTCTTCTGCAGCAATTGCCGTACCTAAATTACCTTCCCCTTCGCCCATTGCCTTTATAACATAATCTTTAAATGGTACATGTAAAGGCGTTAATTCGATTCTTTCGATTTGATATTTCATTGTAACTCCTACATTATCTTATTTTTGATTAGTAATATATCAGTGTTTATCAGTTTCATAAAAAATAAAAAAAAATTAAATAAGAGCCGCCAAATCCTTACAATTATATGCAATTCTCATTAAATCTCTAATCTTTTCCTCTTCTTTAAAAATACTTTACTCAATCATTTCTAATTAACCATTTAGCTATTCGATCTGGTAATAAAAAACCTAAATAGTACTCAATCGCACTTGATATTAATAACAATCTTATAATTATGACACCCGTAATTCCTAATTCAAAACCAGAATCTAATATTGCTGATATCGCAAATGAAATGAAAGCAATTAATAGAAATCTCCCTTTCCATTGAACCTTTGGATCCTTTGATTTTAAGGATTTTAGAGCAAAGAGAACCCCTGTAATTAAGGCTGAAATTATAGCAAATGCTTGAAAAATCCTTGTAAAAGATAGATATCTTGCGTCGAAAGTCCCGTCAAATTCTCCAATAACATTTACATCAATTACCATAAAGATAAGAAAGAATATTATGAAAATAATACTTATTAATGAATAAACTATTAGTAAAATCTTTTTCGCCTTAACATACGCCATTTTTGCGAATGAGTATATCCAACATATTATTGCCACAGGAATAAATATATTTCCAATAAGGAAAAAAACATGAATTTCCCATAATACACCAAAGAAAATATATGAAAGAAATGAAAATGGTGCGGACCACCATGGTGAAGAAAGACAAATCCAAGCAAGTCCTACCAAGATTAATTCTTTTGCATTAACAGAAAAATACTTCAATAAAATCTTAATACCAACAATTAAGGAAATTATCACAAAAAGCAATGTAAAAGATGCGATTATTATATTTTCTTGAGATAAAATTTGTAAAATCATACTTAAAATTTGTATTTAATAAATTTATAATTTACGAGATCTTTATGTTATATCTTCAAATAGTTTTATTTTGGTAATACTAAAAATAAAAAAAAAATTAAATTAATAATTTATTGGTTTTAGAACGGACCATCTAAGCTCATAAAAACGCAAGGGTGATCAGCAGCGGTCCCTCCAGTATATGTGATTGAGGAGACTGATGTATTAAGCCCCCCAGATACGAAGATATGATCAATTCTTCCATCTGGAAGTATAGTCTCCCAACCTTCCGGTACATTGCCAATTGTCTTTCCTAGGGCAACTTCCCAACAATCGTATAATTGTGCTACTGTTATATTGTATTGTTCGGTACCAAGTTCAAAGTTAAAATCTCCCATTAATATTACGTTGCTCAAACCGTTAGTTACCGACAAAATATTTTCTTGTTGGACAATTTGCGAAAGATCTTCTGCAGGGTCTTCGTAATTTCCTAGGTGTGTAACGAAAATATTGAATGTTGTACTTCCAACCATAATTTGAGCCCATATAGTCGCTGTTTGTTCCCCGTTACTTTCCATATAAAAAGTTTTAGGGTTTAAGATCGGATATTTTGAAAGTAATGCAATTCCAAAAGTTCCAGTTAATGTTTTTGGTCCAAAGTATGAATACAACTTCAATCGATTACTAACGAATCTAACAATATCTGAATTTCCACCTGAAATTCTGCAAGTATCTGATTCTTGTAATCCTATGATATCAGCATCCAGATATCTAATAACTTGAAATTGAGCGTCAAAATTTTTGTTACCTGATTCGTCTGATCCTTGTTGTATGTTATATGATAAGACTTTTAAAGAATCTCCAGATACATCGTGATCTATAGGGAATTCTAACACTACAGCTCCAATAATTGTCGTTAAACTAATCATGACAATTATTACCATGGCTTTTTTTTTGTTTTTGACGGATGAATTAATTGATTCAAATGTACCTCTTGAGGCTTTATTTATTAAAAAGAGCGGTAAGAACACGACCACTCCTAATATTAAGTATATAGCCCAGATTGCGTCTCTAAATAAATCTCCGATTAAAGGAATGTAGTCCCATACAATCGTAAAAACAGCAGATAAAATCATAATTAAGAAAAAGCCAGACGAGACGAAAAAACTACCGCCTAATTTTCTCATACCTGGTCTACTTCTAAATAACTCGCTCGATAGTAATATAAAATCAAGTAAGATTATTGGGCTTAGAACTAGCATAATCATTAGCATTGCTTCGTTAAACATATTTGCGTCAGGAGGATAGAACGGATAAAACGGAACAAAGGCAAAGATTACAGTATTTCCTAATATGGTTAAAGTTAGCGTCGCAATAAAAGTAACATTCCAAATAGTAACTATATATGATTTCAATTTCCCGATTATACCAGGGTTAGAGATTACAAGAATTATAAAAGCAGAATTTACTAAAACGAGAAGGGTTAGAATTAAAATGTAATTTGATTCCGTCCACCTTGTTATAACTGTAGGGCTGCTAAATACGAAATATATCAGAGTTATTACGCTTATCATTCCTAGAGTTAATCCGATAATTTTCCATTTGCTTGCTGGTTTAAAGCCACTTTTAGTTATGTCGCTTGAAGAGGTTGAGCTTTGCTCTGAGTTTGCTAAATGGAATATCATCAATCCCGCAAATATTGCTAATATCCACCCAATCCACATGAACCAACTGTATGCAGATAGATCAATAGAAGATCCTAGCGTTCGCAATAAGATCGATAATAATAATCCTAAACCTAACCCAGCTCCTAATAAAATTCCGTTGCTTTCGTGGTTTCCTTTTGTTTTTTTATGAAGGTAAACTGGAAAAAAAATCATAAAACAAGCCAATCCGAATCCTGTGACAAGCATTTTTAGTTGAACATCTAAAAAAGGTTGTAAGACTCTACAAATAACAATAAACTCACCGATTGCGATAAAAGCTTTGTTAGGAAAACCTCTTTTGAAGAATAAAAGCAGAAATGGAGTCAAAAGAAATAACAAAGCTAAGATATTCTCGTTCAATTCAACTTCAATGAGATTTAACGCGTATATCGATTCTAAGAACTCTGTCATGAGTTGGAAGAAGAATAGAAACATTATACTGAGAAAGACTAATTCTGAATAGAATTTATTAATAAATTTGTTATAGATTTCCATATTAAAACTTAATATTTTTGAAATATATAAGCTTTTAAAATAATCTAAAAATTTAAGTGAAATTTAGATAAAAATAACGTTCTCGAAAAGAAAGTAGAAAAATGACACGCTACCAAGATACATTAGCATTACGACAAAAGCAACAACAATTAACATTAAGTAGTGCTGATTTTTTGTCTTTTCAAAATAATAAAAAGTGGTAAGGCCTAAAATAACTTCAGGTATAATTATATAGACGGCTAAATGATCGAAAATCAGAGTGACATTTTGTGGGTGCCAAGATTGAAGCATCCACATAGATTGTTCGGAAAACCCAAAAATCGTCAATGAGATTAATCCTACGATAATAAAGGTCTTAGAGTAAGAATATTTTTCCTTTAACTTGAGTCCAATAAAACAAATTAAAAATAAAGGGATAGCCCATAATCCCGCCATGTATCCAGAAACAGTTCCAATTTTAAACAATCCATCCTCCGGAAAGACTAAGATGTCTAATTGAGCCGATAGGAACCAATCTGGCCATATTTGAAACAAACTTATTAAAAAAACAAAAACCCATAGCTTTACCCATTCACTATATTTTCTTAACAAGCCTACTAATAAAATTAGTAGATTATAACTAATTACAAGTATAAACAATTTTATCCCCATCTCAATTGGGAATGGTATAATTAAAACAGCGAAGCATAAAACTGTGAAAATTAAATGAACTATAATAAAATCCCTAGTCGTTTTTGCTGTATTTACATTTTTCTCCATAATAGTTACCACAATTAAAGAAATATATATACTTATAACATATTTTAAATAAACAAAAAATCGATTAAAAAAATAAAGTTATTTGTTAATGTGATTTGATATGGGAGATGAAATTAAAAAAGTTGGAATTGTTGGAGCGGGTTTTACCGGTAAACAGATAGCTGCTCATACAGCTCTAAACAACTTCATAGTAAAAGTTTATGATATTAACTCAAAAATTTTAGAAGACGCTAAAAAATATATCACAGGAGTTTTAAAACGAAAAAAACAATTAGATGCAATTCAAAACGTTTCATACTATTCAGATTTAGATAAAGCGTTGGTGGATGTTGATCTTATAATTGAAGCAGTTCCAGAAAATCTCGAATTAAAAAGAAAAGTGTTTTCTCAAATTGATAGTTTAGCCCCTGCAAAGACTATTATTGCTACTAATAGTTCTTCTTATCCTGTTTCGCGAATTGAATCTACGATCAATAGAAAAGATAAAGTTCTAAATATTCATTTTTATCCTCCAATTCCTACTCGACCAATGGCAGATATTATGCGTGGAACTGAGACTAGCGATGAAACATTTGAACTTGGAAAAAATTGGATAATAAATATTGGATGCGAACCTCTTATAGTTAAAAAAGAATGTTTTGGTTTTGTTTTTAATAGAATATGGCACGCCGTAAAAAAAGAATGTCTTAAAATGTGGGATGGAGGTTACGCAGATATAGAAGTTATCGATACGGCTTGGAAAATATTTACTAAAATGAAATTGGGACCATTTACTATGATGGATGGTATCGGCTTAGACGTTGCGTATGCTGTAGAAATGTCTTATTATGAAGAGAGTGGAGACCCAAAAGACGAACCGCCGCAAGCTTTTAAGGAGATGGTTGAGCGGGGAGATTTAGGCTTAAAAACTGGAAAGGGTTTTTATACTTGGAAGAAAAAAAAATAATTTTTTTCTTTAAAACTTAATAAAATAAAAGAATTGAAAATATAAGGTTTGAGATTTCATTTTGACTGAAACTATTAATTTTAACCCCAATCACTTTTATATCCCGTACCTCCCAAAGGCCAAGTGAAAATAACTGCGTCCTCAGAACAGACATACCAACAGGATGCACACTCCATACATTTTTCCAAACTCTTAACCCTTGCTTTTTTTTCTACAATTTCAAAGCAACCCGCTAGACATACATTTACACAATTCCTACATCCTATACATTTTGCTTCATCAATTTTTATGAAGTCACCTGTTCCCTCAACCCACTCCACACCAAGAAATTCTTTAAAAGTTCTTACCATTGTTAATTCACTCCTTTTTAATTATATATAAAAAATAGTTGGATTGGCATATTCAACAAATTTCAATATTTTTACATTTAGACGATTTGAAATAGGGTTTAATAACCTTAAAATAAAAGAAAATATAGGTTCAAAAATTGGTAGGGTTTTTTTCATTAAATTGTTTAAAGAATTTGATAAAGGAACAACTATAACAGATAAAAATTTTTGTTTTTTTCTTAGAGACTTTAAAAGAGAATCTATTAATCTCAAATATCGCGTGAATTTCATTTCCATTTTTTTAAGCTTTTTAGAAGTCGTTTCTCTAAATTTTCGTTTCCTAGAGTAATCATAACTCTCATAAAACCAATTTTGATAATACCTGAAAAACATCTTTATCCACTTAGTTATAATTGTCGGATCATTATTGACATAGGAAAGAAGGGATTTAAAAAAGGGAGTCATAAAATGGGTTAACGAACCTAAACCCCACCCATTATGAATATATTTTCTTAGTTTTTTTAAATCGTGCTCTTTTTGGGCAATTCGTAAATTATATCGATTTCTTCCAGAAATTGACCATTGAATTATTGGATGTTCTTTTATTTTTCTATCATATTTTTCCAAAAATGATTTTGAAGTATCTTTGGCTTCAATTGCTTCAATTGCTACTTTAGCAGCTATTTCTGCAGAAAACCAAGCCGCAGGAACCCCGTCACATAATTCTGTACTTTCAAGTCCCGCAGCATCTCCTATTAATATCATTCCATCTGTATGATTAGGCATATTACGTAGTTTCTTATTCAGACCAACATATATTTCAAATCCATCCCACATTCTTGCTCTTAATTTAACACGAGGTTCTACTAGATTTTTCCACCAAGACAATTTTTGAGTAATGTTGCTATGGTATTCTTTAAATAGTTCAACTAAATTTGGTACATGATTTTTATTTATTCTTAAACATTGATCCTGCATAAAATGAAGACTATTTCGATAAGGCCAAACCATCAACCCGTTTCCATACCCAAGTGGTGGTGCTATCCTTTGCTCATCCCATCCCCAACACATCTTCACAGAATAACCAAAAACTTTATCAATATCTTCTTTTAACATGGCATAATCATAGATGTCAGCCAAAGATATTGTCTCAGGGCGGTATTTTTCTCTTATACCTGCCTTTATCGCTAGTAATCCTTTTGAACCTTCCGCGTCAATAACGATTTTACTTCGTATTCTATCTCCTTTATCTGTCGTGACACCCTTAATACAGTTATCCTCTTTTATAATATCTATTACAGTAGTGGATTTCTTCAATATAGCCCCCGTATCAACCGCTTTTCTAACTTCCCATTCGCAAAAAGGTTTACAATATGCATTATACCCAAAAGCAAATATAGGAGAGAAAGGTTTTGGAACTCGTAAAGAATCATCAATTTCAATATCTCCTTTTTCTATATCCTTTATGATATAATTGATGATCCCATCAGAAGGACGTTCAATTGGAGGATTACCATCTCTAATAAATTCTGGTCCTAACAAAAAACCATAAAATGGAATCGTTAGTCCAGAAATAACTTTATCTCCTACATTCCCAGACCTTTCGATTATTAGCGTCTTCAATCCCGCTTCTGCACATATCCTCGCCGCAACTGGACCCCCAAATCCTGCACCAACGACGATAACATCAAAATCTTCGTCCATTTTATACCTCAGGTAAAATTACCAATCTTTAGTATATTAAAGGTTTAAAATTGTATATTTCAAATATTTAATAATAATAATCATTTTATATTTTAATTTTACTCTAAATATCAGCGAGATAATTCTCGAGACTCATCTCTATTTAGATTAACTTTAATAGCAATTATTGTAAAGAAATCATGTTTTTAATAGCTCTATTAACCAAATAGAGCTGAACATTCCGAGCACCTCCTATTATTTCCTGAACTTTAGCAACTTCTAATGCTTTATCAATTCGCAAGTTATCTGTAAAAGCATTTCAGAAGAAATTTTATGAGCTAAGTGTGAAGCAAGGTATATTGCTTTTTTTTCTCAAGAAGAGATTTTGTTTCAGAGTTTTTTTATCCATTTAAAATTAAAATTAAAACCCAGATAAGACCAAAACTAATTATAATTGATAGGTTTACAATCATCGTCACAAATTTTTTATCGTAATCGTATTCTACAGAGAAAGGTATAACTGCAAGACCCACAGGCAAAAGCAAAGAAAGGCAAATAATAATCCTAAAAAGTGGGTCAAATAAGCTTGTTGGTAGAAAAAAGAATAACATTAACCCTACAAATAATCCTAAAGCATATCTTAGCGTAAGAATTTTAACAATTGATATCCATTCGGCCTTTCCGAATTTAAAATTAAGAAATATTCCCAATAATAACAACGCTAAAGCTGAATTTGCTCTCGCAAAAACATCTATTAACTCAGAGAAAATAATTGGGATTGTAAATCCCGAAAAATTTATCGTAAGAGCGATGACATAGCTCATTAAAGGAGCGGACTTGATTAAACGCTTTAATATGAATTTAAAATCGATTTTAACGCCTTCTTCGTGATTTTTTGGAGAATAGATCGATGCTAAAATATAACACAGTACGAAAATCGTAAAAGCATTACCCGCGTCTATAAGTGCAATGTATCGCATTCCATCAGCACCCCAAATGCCTTCTACTAGCGGGAAAAAGAAATGCGCGATGTTAAAGCCTACCATAGTCATAATCATCGCTCCTTTTAAACGATTCGGACGCTTTTTAAAGCTTAATATTCCAATTGCGGCCATTCCAAGGCCAAAAGCTAAATTAACTAAAGGGAGTAATATTAATGACAATTCAAATTGGATTGTACTGGTAAATTTAAGAATTACTGCTGGTAAAGTAATGTTAAAGATGATTTTCGCAATAACATCCCCATTTTCTTCTTTTATTATTCCTAATCTTTTAATCAAATAACCAATAGCAACGATAAATATTGATATCAAAAAAACGACATTTATGTCAGTCATATCAGCAGTAATTAATGTTTTTTTAGTAGATTATTAAAATATTTAAAATAATTAAATAATTATTTAATCCTAGAAAATGAAATAATAAAGAATTCATTAAAAGTGAAGAAAATTGAAACCTAATCTACTTTCAGATAAAAAAGTAATAATTACGGCAGCAATTACCGGTGGAATTCATGGTAAATGGGCTAATCCAGCTCTGCCATTAACTGCCGAAGAACAAGCGCAAGCTGCGCTAGAATGTTACGAAGCGGGGGCTTCCATTGTTCATATTCATGTTCGCGGCGATGATGGTCAAAATACTCCTGATTTAAAATATTACGGTAAAACAGTAAAGCAAATTGGAGAAAAATGTCCCGTAATAAGACAAATTGGAAATGGGATAGGCGCTAAAGTTGTAGAACATGCATTTACCACCAAATCTGGTAAAAAAAGAGTTACGACGGAAATTGTCCAACCCTCTTTAGAAGAACGATTAAACCTAATAAATATTGAACCCGAACCTGAAATGCATACTATTAATGCTGGTTCTTTCGAATTTAGAACTCCCTATGGGGGCTCACTATTCGTAAATCCACAAGATTTCAATCGCAAATATATTAAAAGGTGCAACAAAAAAGGTTTTGGTATAGAAATCGAAGTATACGATTCCAGTCACATTACTAATGTTTTAGAGTTTGTCGAAACCGGTTTATTAACACCCCCTCTACACTTTAGCTTAGTATTGGGGATTAAAGGAGGCGCTGAGGCTAATCCTGCTAATCTTTTACGCATGGTTGATCAAATCCCAGAAGGATCAACATGGCAAGTAGTTACAGTTGGCAAATTCAATTTGCGTACGACTGTAATGGCTATGTGTATGGGCGGGAACATAAGAACTGGTTTGGAAGATACTATTTATTATGAAAAAGGAGAACTTGCTCAAGGTAATGCTCAACTAGTAAAAAGAATGGTTAGAATAGCTAAAGAAATCGGAAGAGAAGTCGCAACAGTTGAAGAAGCTAAAGAAATATTAGGAATAAAATAAAAATCGTTGGATTTATTCAACGTGACTTATTTTTTGGACATTACCATAATCTCATACTAACATTTATTAATTGACTTTAGATCACAATATATAGCACTTTTGAGAGTGAATTTGATGAGTAGAAAAAAAATCACTTGGTTTGGATTTAACTTAACACAGAAACAATCTGTACAAATATTTGTTTTATCAATTGCAGGACTCATAATTTCATTATTTTTGTTAATGACGATAGTGCCCCCTTTAATAATGAACTTCATATATTACGAATCTTATTATGATCCTTATTATGAACCAGATGACTCCTATATTATTATGATGATTTTTAGCATGCTTCCTTATATAGCTGTAATTTGTGGGATATTTTTATTGAGTCTTTATTCCTTGATTCGATGCAGAAAAATTGCCAAACACTACTCTCCCTTGATTGATCCTGTGTTAGAACCGAAAACAAACTCCCGCTATACTGAAGTTACACCGAACCCTATTGCCCAATTTTGTCCTAACTGTGGAAAAGTAAAGAAAGGCCATGAAAAATTTTGTACTAATTGTGGGCACAATTTATAATTTCAACGGATAAACTCCGTATTTCTTTGTGGCTTCAATCATCCACTTAATATTTTGATAAGTCATATCAGGATGGGAATTAGAAGGAGATAACATATAACCTCCTCCATGGCCAAGTTTTCCAATTGCGTATTTCACAGCATCTTCAACTTCTTTCTGGGTTCCTTTTACTAGAACATGAGTTGTGTCAATATTACCAAGAAGGCATAATTTATCACCAACCTTCTTTTTTACTAATTCTAAATCTACATAGGGTGGTTCCAGACAATGCAAACCATCAAAACCGGCTTCAAGAACGAAATCAAGCAGTGAAGTGATATCACCGTCCGAATGGAATATGAATTTCCCTCCCCACTCGTGTACTGCTTCTGTTACTCGTTTCATATGAGGTAAAACGTATTTATCGATGTATTTTGGATTAATTAGTGGACCACTTTTGAATGCAATATCTCCTCCTTCGATGAATATCTTCGCCCCGCAGTCAGCATAAACTTTAAAAACTCCTAATACAAATTCTGTAGTTTGATCAAACCTCTCTTGAATTAACTTCGGATTTTTACTTAAAGCTCTTGCAAATGGGCCCATTCCCATTCCTTGCCATACGGGAGGAAACACACTAGCGAAATCATCTTGAGCCATCATGCAAAAATCAGGGTTCACGAACTTTCTTTTATGTCTTTGAATTGTTTTGAAAAACTTTTTGGCTCGCCTAAAGTGCTCTTTTAAGTCTGGTTTAGGAAAATTTTCCCAATCTTCTTGATTTTTAATCTGACCTCCAATATAATCAGGAAAGATATTTCCGTCGATATTAATGATTTTATATTTTCGACCAAATATATCCGTCATTTCTTCTTTGTTTTTAAACTCAAATGGAATATATCCAGCTCCGCATGTATCGTAACCAATAGCAGCCGCAGTTTCTATTGCTCGTGAAAACACATTTGTTTCGATTTCCGTCATAATGTTATTAACCCTGTCAACCCAGTCGTCAGGGTATTGTTGTTCAAGTTCATCGAAAACATCAAATGCGCTTCTAGGTGGTTTTCCCAGTTCTTCATCACATATATTTGCGTCAACAGCTAAAGCATGGATAGGGACGCGATCTACGGGTTCGTGATTTAACGCTGCCCATACTCTTTCTTTACTATTCATTATATAGATTGTTTGAAGTTAATTTTAAAATTAAATTAAATATGAAAAAATAAAAAAAATATAAATATTTTACTTTAAGCTCAGATTTTTTTCAATTCTTCTCTTATGTGTTCAAGTTTTTCTCCATGTAAACTATAAGATTTCATGGATAGAAGTCCAATTATAAGTGCAATACTCGGAAATATAACCATTATGGCTTTTAGACCTAATATTACTAAAGCTGGGTCAGAAGGTAATGGATCAAATTGTTTGTCCCAACCTATATTACCAAACATAAGTCCAATAGTTAAAATGACTAAGATTATTGAGACCCGATGAATAAATGCGTTAATTCCATAAAAACTTGCAGATCGCTTAACTCCAAATTTAACTGCGTCTTCGTCTATAACATCAGCGTGTAATATGTCTACGTAAAACAATGCCCCTGACAATGGAAATCCTTGAAGTGCTATAAGAAGAATAAAAGCGATTTGAAACGCTTCTCCAGTTATAAATAAGAATGGAAACAGCGTACAAATCCAAATTCCTAATGTTATCATGAAAGCTTTTCGCATTCCGTATTTAAAGCCAAGCTTTTTGTGAATTGGCAATACAAGTGCAGCAATGACAAAGGCCAACATTAGAGCTATCCCAACTATAAGCGAGCCGCCTCCCGCAAAAAGATCCCCTCCTATAACGAATTCAGCGTAAATGGGGATAATCATAGGTAAAATGCTAAAACAATACCAAACTGCGGTATTTGCTATAACAAATTTTACAAATGTTTTATTTGTCAATGTAATTTTCAACGATTGAAAAAATGATGGTCTTTTTTCGAAATCTTCCGCCCTTTCTACCTTCTCTTCAATCGCCTTCAAAAGAAACGGAATTGAGATTAATAACGTAAAAACTGCTATGACGATCGCCATCGTAAAGTATTCGCTTTTAATGAGGGGAATTTGTGTGTCGTTTTCTGGAACATAATCGGAAATAAATATCATTGGAATAAGTGAGCTTAAAATTAAGGCAACTACGGTTAGACCCTTTATAAATAGATTAGCAGAAGCTCTCTGCTTCTCATTTGGGAACATCTCTGGGAAAAGTGCGTTCACATTTACATCAAACATAGTGTAGAAGAACTCAAAGATAACAATCGTTGTTAAAAAGTAAATAAACTCTAGCATTTTATCGCTTGTATAGAAAGGCATGTAGAACATTAAAACAACCATAACACATAACGGAATTATCGAAATCAGTAGAAAAAACTTTCTTTTTCCCCACTTTCCTCTGTGTTTAGTTCGTTCCGAGAGTGCTCCGAGCATAGGATCGTTAACTGCGTTCCAAATCCCCCAAATAACGTAGGTAATTATCATTAAATCCAAAGGTATTAAGACGACTGTAAAATAGAAGGTAAAAATCAAGAATTGAAAGATTTGGTAAGTAAGCTGGTCCGGAAATGCACTAAGCCCAAATAGGAATTTCTTTTTAAATGTTAATTTCTCTTCACTCATTTTTTTTATACCCTAAATTGTAATTAAATTGTAATTAAATTTGATTACATTATATCTTATTTAAAATTATTCAATTATATCATATCTTACATCTAATTTTATTCGGAATTAATTTGGTTAAAATCTACAAACAATCGATACTAAATGCTCTTTTTATAAAAAATGAGACAAATATTTTAAAACATGGAATTCCCTTTATATTACATATATTAAAAAACTAATTTACGAAAAAGAGAAGAAAAGCTATGAAAATTATTGATATTGAAGGCGTTGGAGAAAAATACGCAAAAACACTAGGAAAAGCTACTATTGCAAACGTTGAAGACCTAATACCGTTAAAATGGGGCGAAATTAAAGAACTTGCTAATACTACTAGTATTTCCTTAAAATTACTCGAAAAATGGCAAGACCAAGCTGAATTGATGGTAATTAAAGGCGTTGGTCCAGAATATTCAGAATTATTAAATAAAATTGGTATTGATTCTTCGCGAGAACTTGCCTATCGAAATCCTCAGAATACATTAGATAAAATTATTGAGCTTGATAAGGAGCAACCTGATGTCATTAGAAAAATACCTAAAGTTGAAGATGTTGAAGGTTGGATTAATGAGGCAAAAGATATGTATAATGTAAAGAAAACTAAGACAAGCCCTAAGGAAACTCCGATTATTGAGATCGAAGGAATCGGTAAAAAATATGGAACAAAAATGGAAACAGCAGGAGTTCTTGACGTTGAGAGCTTATTAGGATTAGACAAAGATGGAATTAAAAAATTAGCCGAAAAGACAAAGATTTCAGAAAAATTAATAGATAAGTGGGCAGAACACGCTGATTTAATGAGAATTGGAGGCGTAGGCCCTGAATATGCAGAAGTGATTAATGAAATTGGAATTGATTCAGTTAAAGAATTTGCTCAACGTAACCCAAATAACACTCTAGAGCGTATAACCAAACTAGATAAGGAAAAACCCGATATGTTTAGAAAACCTCCAACGTTAAAAATGGTTGAAGATTGGATAGAGGAAGCTAAAAAAATTAAATAACTATTTCTATAATTTATTTTTCTTTTTTGATAAATTAATAAAAATTCTCTTATTATCAACTAAGATTTTGGATTTCGCATATTTCAAATAAGACCAAAAGTATAAAAACTTAAAATTGATATTCTAATAATAAAAACTACAAACGATTTACTTGTAAAAGAATTAATCTTTAAAGTGAAATAAATGGGAATTGATATAGTAAAATTAAGAGAAGATTTCAAGGGTCCTCATTATTTAGTTTCTACCTCTGATGGAAAAAAACTATTTTTAAGAGTATGGGAACCTGAAAACCCTTCTAAAATCGCTATTCTTATCTTACATGGGATAACAGCTTATAGTGGACCATATGAAACGCTTGGAGTACCGCTATCTAAGATTGGATATACAGTTTATGGATTAGACCTGCGAGGACATGGATTATCGGATGGAATTAGAGGGGATTATCCCAGCAACGATAGACTCGTTAAAGATCTAGGGGAATCTATATTGTTTTTAAAAGAAAAGCATCCTACATTAATACTATTAGGACACAGTTTAGGTGCATTAACAGCACTGATAGCATCTAATTTTTACTTGAGAGAAATCAGTGGCTTGATTCTATTAAGTGCGGCTAGAGAAGTTAGACCAGGCGTTTATAACAAGATGTCTATTTCTACTAAGTTAAAAATTCTTTTGAGTTCCATTATAAAACCCAGTAAACCAGTAATCTCTTATTATCGCAATGGGATGACAGGATTAAACGATCCCTTATATAATTTTAAATATACCCTTCGTTTTATGAAAATTTTAAATGCTAAAAAACTGAATATTCCAGATAAATTTGAAATTCCTATAGCTCTAGGAATAGGTGAACACGATGAAATCTTTACTATCGAATCTGGTCGTTCTTTCTTTGATGAAATCCCTAGTGAAAATAAAAGGTTTATTGTATTACCTGGTGCTAAACACGCAGAATTTCCTGAAGGTTCTTGGAAAGAGCTAATTAATTGGCTATCTTCAACATTTAAATTATAAATGATATAAAAAACCTTTAAAAAAAATATGAAAAAAAAAAGGTAATTTTAAGGAAATTTATTAACCAATTCCTCTATTTCGTTCAAATTAAAATGATCCATTTTTTCTATTTCAATTATAATAGAATCCAGATATGATTTTGTCTTGTCTAACCTTTCCATTCGATTTTGCAGTCTATTGTACAATTTTTTAAATTTCGATCGATATCCTCTAAAAAGGTCTATGGCATCTTCTGTGTTTTCAATATTCTCTAAATTTTTTAATAAACGATTTTTAAAGCGTTCACTTTCAAATGGATTACCATATTTTTCTGGAGGTGCGATATCAGTCATTCTTAAGAATTTATACGCCCATATCTCTTTAAGTTTCTCTAAGTTTTCTTTCCCTTTATCTGTAATGGAATAAATTTTCTGAGAGCGCCCTTTAACAACGTCTTGAACTGTGGATAACGATTTATTCTCTTCTAATTCATTTAAACTTCTCATCATGCTTCCACGAGGTAAATTATATTGCTCCTGTAATTGGTATCCAGTGATACCTTCAGTAATTTCAGATAATAACGTTAAGATCATTAAATGTTTGATCTCCTTAAATTCATCTCTTGACATTGGCAAAGGTGGACCAAATGGATGAAAGTGAGGAGGTTTGGGATGTCTGTGTTTATTCCGTGGTGATCTGGGAATTGGAGGACCTCGATACGAATTAACAAAATTAGGTGAGAATCTACGCATATCTCTGTTATGGAATGAGGCAAAATTGGGATAATCTTCACATCTTTCTGGATCTTTATCTCTAAATTCTTTCATAATTTTTCTCCATATGATTATTGATCATATGATCATATATCAATCACCCTATTTAAATGTGATCATTGATCATATCATAAAGTAGTTCATAAAAAATTAATAAAAAAAAAAATAACGGTTATTCTGGTCGGGAGGGTATAAACCGAACAATTTTCCCATCTTCTTTTAAAGATATTGCTTGTTCAGGACAAAAATATGCGCAATATAGCGTGCGGTGATTGCAGAGAACAAACTGATTACACGGCGAATCCGCAAAAGTGGGGTGTATGTGTGGCAAGAGAGCATACATCCGGTTTTGAAGCCTTTTTTGGTAGGGGAAAAATGCAAATAATTCGCTCTCTTTGGCAGGGAAAATTAGAATTGAGCAAAGAAATGGCAGACGTGATATTCCAGTGTCTTACATGTAATGCCTGCTCAGAAGCGTGTGCATACGATATGGATAATGTTGCTCTTTATGAAGCTCTAAGAGCGGAATTAGTAGATAATAATTTATTTTTCGGATTTATATAGTATCTTATCAGTTTATAGTATTTCTTCTTGTTTTAGGTAAGATAGTAAGAAAAGAACAACTAAACTAACACCAACAATATAAAATGTAATAGAACCTAAACCAAAAACGGGGATATTTAGTGACACAGCAACGAGCATTAAGATTAACCAAACAATTTCAGCTATCACAATAATTTTTACTTCCTTCCATTCTTTTGCCATAAATCCAAATAATGAACTTATAGTAAATCCTGCCCCCGCAGCACCCACTACCATACTAAATGCTCCACCCTCAACAGAGTATGAAATCCCAAATAGAGGAGCACTAATTTCTGGAATCCAATAAAAAATCGTGAAAATCAGACCAAGTATAAAATGGATAAGGAAGGTGTATTTTGTGAATTTTAAAATTTCATCAACCAATAATTTCACCTTTTTTTGATATTTTTGTAAAATTCCAAATAAGGTTTAAGTTCATTAT
Source organism: Promethearchaeia archaeon (assembly GCA_029856105.1). Taxonomy (GTDB): domain Archaea; phylum Asgardarchaeota; class Lokiarchaeia; order Sigyniarchaeales; family SOKP01; genus SOKP01. The sequence continues at coordinate 37,681 of JAHQWH010000085.1, forward strand.
TTATTAAATTTTATTATTTATTAGATTAATTAGATATTATAAATTAAAAAAAAGGAGTTTATGATATATGGCAGATTTAAATTTAGAAGTTATGTATTTTGAGAAGGGGGGCCTGCAGAATACTGATAAAGCTTTAGAAATTGCGAAAAAATACGCTGATCAATTTGGTATAAAGGATGTCGTTATCGCCAGTACCACAGGAACTACCGCTGAAAAAGCTGCCGAAATCTTTAACCCAAAGGAATATAACGTAATGGTTGTGACCCACGCTTATTATTTTGTGAACAGTACAACAAGACAAGAATTTTTAGAGGAAAAATTGAATAGTCTTAAGGAACTTGGCTTAAAATTTCATATTGGGACGCATTCAATGAGTGGCATTGAAAGAGGATTAAGATTGAAAAAAGAGGCTTGGCAATTTGTGGATTTATTTGCAAAGATGTTAGGATACCAC
>JAHQWH010000086.1 GCA_029856105.1 Promethearchaeia archaeon
TAATCTAATTAATGAAAAAGTAAAGTTAACTTTTAACTATTTGCTAGATAAATTTAAGGATAATAAAAATTAAGAAATTTTTTTAGTTAATTTATCTCAAATTTTAGCGCTTATAACTCCGTTCTTATATTAGATTTCTCATAATCATAAAATTAATAATTAATTCGTATTTAATATATATCATCTAATATACTAATTAAAATTAATAGGCCTCCATGGCTTAGTTCGTAGAGCAGCTGACTTGTACAACTTATTCAAGTTTCAAGACATCAGCAGGTCGGGGGTTCAAGTCCCCCTGGGGGCTTATTAACTTTTGATTATTGTTGCTATTTGTATTTAATTGATTTAAAAAAAAATATTTTATAAAGATGATTTCCAAAAAGTTACACACTTAAATCCAGAGTTATTTTTAGGCTCTCAGGCGGACTTTATATTCATGAATTTCGTCTACATGGGCGTTCATAGGTTCGATTTAAGCAAGCTGTAATTCAACAAGCCAGCACACCCCAAACATATAAATAATATAACTTTTTTATTTATCTTAAAGAATATGATTTCTCAAAAGAACATGATTTCGGAAGAGAAGCGCGCAATACAAGAGCTTCAGGCTCATATAAATAAAGGTCTTCAACTTTACGGAGAAGACTCCGATCATTATTTTTCAAATTATCCGGAAGCTATTGTAAATGGCTATCTGGTTATAGAGGATCGCGTGCGTAAATTAATGTTAATGGAACTTTCCGGGGTTGCGACTCTTCCTGAGTCCATCGGAGACCTTAGGTCGCTTGAAGAGTTATGGCTTTCGAGTAATCAGCTTCGATCCATACCAGAATCTATTGGGGACTTAAAGAATCTTAAAATTCTTAAGCTCAATTTCAACAATCTTACGGAAATTCCTGATTCAATTGGCGGCCTAACGGAACTTGAAACTCTAAGCTGTTATAACAATAACCTCACATCCGTTCCCGATACAATTGGAAAGTTAGAGTCTTTAGATCATTTAGGTCTCGGAGAAAATTCTTTATCTAGATTACCAAGCACCATAGGTTCACTTAAGAACCTTAAAACTTTAGGCATCGGTAAGAACAAATTTACCACCTTCCCATCAGAGATTTGCCATCTCACATCGTTGATTCAACTTTCTGCCAGTTATAATCAAATTAGTCGATTACCAGATTGTTTATGTAATCTTGCGTCTTTAAAAATATTGAATTTAGATAACAACAATATCCGTGAGATTCCGGCTTCAATTACCAGTATGGTGTCTTTAGGAAAAATTGGGTTAGCATATAATCCATTAACGCCTTCCAATCGCCCTATAATCGCAACTCTTAAAAAGCAAGGTACTGGAGTATCGTACGGTACTTGGGAAAAGAGTCAAGAAAAGTTCTTCTTGTAATAACCACTCTTTTTCACATTTCCTTTTAAATTTTTTTTTTAAGAAAATTAAAACTCCATTTTTGACTTTTCTAAATCTTATACTCATTTTAAATCATCTTAAGCTAAAAACGAAATTAATAGTGAATTTTATTTGTATTTAATTGTTAAAAAAAAAAAAAAGAGAAAGATTTAAGATTTAATCTTATTCTTTATCAAACTTAGCTTCTTAACTCGTAATCTAAAGGATCGATTTTTCTAAAAATTAAGTAGCTTATCAACAAACTGACAGCGCAAAAAACAGAAACGAAGAAAAATATCAAATAGAAGCTATTTGTAACCAATGCGAAAAGAGCAAAAAGACCTGCCCCGACAATTGTGCCTATATTTTGACCAAAATTTGCTAGTGAAACTAATGATGCAAAATATGTACTTTTAAGTTTAGGATAGTAATTCTTTGACAAATCTCCTCTTACTGTTTGATTTACTACTGTTAAAGCGTTTTGAAGAGCACCTAGTAAGAACAGAAATATCATTCCAAATATTAACGGAGCAATTTCGCCAGTTAATAATGCAAAAGGTACTACTACTATTAGAAAAGATGGAATATATGCTAAGTAGACATATGAAAGAGTTTTTTTACGGGTTCGGTCACCAAATTTGCCTGCAATAAGAGAACCAAAAATTATACCAATCCCATTAACAAGGTAAAATGTCGAACTCCACGCTTGTAAATCAACGGCACCCCCTGCAACAATCGTTAATAAGGTTTCACTGACATCTATAACGCCCATGCCAATCAAAACTACATACATAAAGAAATTTAAAAACATAATTGATGGAATGCCCGCCAAGAAAGTATACATAAAGACTTTCCAATTTCGTTTTTTTGTAACAATTGTCAGTAAATCCAATCCAAATTCCTTTGATGACCTCTTTTCAAGAGGAGGTTCTTTGACAAGGTAGGGAAAGACACTAGATAAAATCACTAAAACCCCTGTTACGATAAATAAAACGGGTACAATATTAAAAGCTAAAAAAACCAATGCTAAAAGCATTCCTCCCGCACCATAACCTAAAAACATCATAGTCCAAGTATATCCTTGAACTCGTGATAACTTTTCTTTAGGTGTAACATCGAGAATTAACCCATCTAAAGCGGTATCTGCAAATGCCATTCCTAATTGCGTCATAAAGTAATATATTGTCAACCAGAGATAAATCTCATTAACAGGTAGATAAAATGCCATTGCGATCCACCAAACACCTCCGAAGACACCAAAACTAAGTATCCACGGGAATCTTTGACCATGTTTTTTAGAGCCGTATCTATCGTTGAATATTCCCACAATCATTTTTATTGCCCAAGGTAAGTTTCCTATTGAATAAATGACTAACCATAATGCAATATCATACGATCCACCTAATGTATGGGCTAAGTATTGAGGAAAGAACAGAAATGGAATTCCTTGAGAAAAACCTTCGCAGAGATAAAAGAAGACAAAAATGTACGTGTATTTTTTACTATAACTAACTTCAGAATTCATAAAAAATCTTATGTTTTATTTCTATTTAAATGTTTAGAGTATAAAAAGGAGTTTTATAAGTTTTGTATACTTGAAATGTATTTAAACAAAATAAATTCACAAAATAAATATTATTAAAGTGTTTTATAAAAACTAATAAATAGAAGATGTGTCAAAATTGAAAGACGATTTAATCAATAGGCTTCTTAAAGTTAAGGATAGCACCCGTGTAAAAGTACGGTTTAACGATACAGATGCGATGGGAATTGTCCATTTTAAAAATTATATGGTTTATTTTGACGATGGATTTGTTAGTTTTATGAACAGCATTTTATCTCCAAAAAGGATAGAAAATACTGTCCATGAAGGGACTGTTTTTGGGGTTAAAAAAGTGGAGGTAACATTCCAAGGTTCAGCTAAGTTTGGCGATTATGTTATAGTCGAAACTCAGATAAAAAAAATAGGAACATCGTCTATTACATTTCAACACGAGCTTTTTAGAGAATCGGATAAAACTCTAATAGCTAGTGTAGAATGTGTGAGGTTAGCAATGGAACTTAAAACAAATAGACTGCTCAATGTGGTTGATTTTTTTGCTAATTATTTATGATTTCGAGCAATAATTCTGAAATTTTTAATTGTAAAGAAAAAGTATTAAGAAGTTGAAACTTTAGGAGCAGGAATAAACACTTTCCTAAGTCCTGTCCGCTGCAGTTCTATAGCATCTTCGGGACAATTATTAGCACACACTCCACAGCCAATACATCTTTCTTCTTTAACGAGAGCAGTAGTTTCTTCTAAATCAATTGCATCCATTGGACATACTTCTAAACACTTACCACATCCAACGCAATCTATTCCATTAACATGTGCGATATAAGAAGTATAAGTGTGAGTAGGAGAAGAGCCGCTATAAAATGCTTGAAGGTTCTGGCAGCAACAAGTGCAACAATTGCAAATTGCGAGTTCTTCCATAAACGGATCTCCTTTTACATGAAAAGTTTTATGAATTAATCCTAAATCTTCTGCTTCCTTTAATATTTTTAAAGCCTCTTCCTTAGAGATTTTCTTAGCAAAACTTTGATCGATTGCAAATTTAGCAGTTCTGCCAAAACTTAAACAGTTCTGCCGTGGAGCATTAATTTTACAAGGATCATTTAGTAGATCTTTTAAGTGTCTGCAATAACAATGTGAAACGCCAATGATATCGAATTTTTCTATGATTTTTCTTACTTCTTCTTCAGGTAACGTTAATTCTTCGTGTGGTTCTATCTGTTGTTCAATAGGAACCACCCTATCGATAGGAGGCGCGTTTTTAAACGCGTTCATTACAATAACATAGTTTTTTCGAGTTATTTCTGCTTCATCTTTAAACAACTGTTCCCACAATTTCGCCAGTTTCTTTTGTTTTGCTCCCGTTTCACCTCGCATGAGAGTAAATTCCAATAATCCCGGTAGAAAAGCTACTAAACGATAAACCATCTCGCCAGTAGTCCTACTGGGTATAGCAGTTATCATTCCAATGTGCATTAACTCATTTAATTTTTTATTTAATAATGCTTCATCGAAATCAAATTTAGAATTAATTTGGTCCCGATTAAGAGATTTTCGAAACTTTAAAAGAAATTTTAATTGCTCTTCGTTTATCAAAGTCTTTAACAAATCGATGAGGGTATCATTAATGGGTACAGGTGGACCTCCTGCCTTTAATATATTTCTTGCAAGTTGTTGCCATAATTTATCAGTCATCTAATATCCCTCATTTTAAGTTGTTTTTACCCTTGGAGGCGGAACAAAAACCTCTCTATTTCCAGTTCTTTCTAATTCCATTGCATCTTCAGGGCAATGATGAACACATACACCACACCCTATACATCTATTTTCGTTAACAACAGCAATAGCATCTTCCAATTCAATTGCCTCCATTGGACATTTCTCTACACATGTTCCGCAGCCTATGCATATGTCATCAATAACTTTTGCTAAATAACTGGTATAGCAATGGTATGGCATAACGCCGTTCCAAAATAGAGAAAATATACCACAACAACATTTACAACAATTACAAATAGCTTCTTCGTCTAATTCTGGATTAAGATGAGTATGGAACGCTTTATGGACGAGTCCTTCGTCTGATGCCTTATTAATTATTTTTATTGTTTCTTCTTTTGAAATTTGGTTTCCAAAGTTATGTTCTATCGCAAATCGTGCGCTTTTCCCTAACAATAAGCAGTTCAATCTTTCGTTTGTAACTTTACAAGAGTCCCCTAACAGATCTTTCTCATGTCGACAGTAGCAATGAACGAGAGCAATATCGTCGTATTTATTTACTATTTTTGAAGCTTCTTCATGTGGTAGTATTTTATCAACTGGAACTTCCTCAATTTCTTCCTCAACGGGTACGACTCTTGTAATAGGTGGAAAATTTTTATACTGAGCGACAATGTGATCATAGTTTCTTTGAGTTCCTTCACTCATTTCTTCAAACATTTTGTCAAAAAGGTGCGCCAGTTTTTTTTGTTTTTCTCCTGTTTCTCCTCTCGTAAATTGCATTTCAAATAGACCCGGAAAGGGACCCAGCAACCTATATACCATTACTCCCGTTCTCCGGCTTGGAACGCCTACTACGACCCCGTTATACATTAGTTCGTTTAAAGTCTGGTTTAGTACCTCGTCACTTAAAGTTGTTTTTTCTCTTATTTCATCTATACTAAGAGAAGGTTTTTTAAAGATTGCAATGAAATCTGCTTGTTCTTCAGTCATTATTAGTTGTAGCAATTCAAGAAGAGTATCATTAACAACCATAGGAAGGTGTCCAGCTTTAACAATCGTTCGCGCCGCTTTATACCAAATTTTTTTACTATCTTTTACCATTTTTTATAATCCCCT
>JAHQWH010000087.1 GCA_029856105.1 Promethearchaeia archaeon
AAGTATTATTAACTGGAGTATTAAGTATTAAAATTGGATTAATCGTATCCTTTTTAATATAAAAAACATCATTTAAAATCTGTAAATTACCCACTTCATCGTAAACTCTAACAGAAATATAGTTTATGCCTTCTTTACACGCTGCAAAGTCTATTGACCAATCAGTTGTATAACTTGTAGCTCCAAGATTTGTGAATATATCCGTCCAATCTTTTAAAACCGTACCGCCTTGCCCTGTTTCACTTGTAATTATATACTGAGCATAACCTAAATTAGAAGAGGGAGATGGATCTGAAAAATCCACATCATAAGTAATACCGTCTGTATTCCGCCAAACATCATCGCCGTCTTGCAAATCATTTATTAAGGGATTTGCGGTGTCTTTTTTCACGTAAAATATGTCGTCTAAAGTTTGATAATTACCTGCTTCATCGTAAACGCGTACTGAAATGTAATTGAAGTCTTCTTGACATGAATCGAAATCGATCGTCCAGTTGATGTTATAACTTGTAGCTCCAAGATTTGTAAAGATATTTGTCCAATCTTTTAATATTGTACCGCCTTGTCCTGTTTCGTTAGTAATTATATATTGAGCATAATCTAAATTAGAAGAGGGAGATGAATCTGAAAAGTCCACATCATAAGTAGTACCAGCTGTATTCCGCCAAGTATCATCGCCGTCCTGCAAATCACTTATTAGGGGATTTGTGGTGTCTTTTTTCACGTAAAACACGTCGTCTAAAGTTTCATAATTACCCGTTTCATCGTAAACTCGAACTGAAATATAATTGAAACCTTCCTGGCATAAATCGAAATCAATCGTCCAATTGATGTCATAACTCGTAGCTCCAAGATTTGTGAAGATATTTGTCCAATCTTTTAAAATCGTACCGCTTTGTCCTGTTTCGTTAGTAATAATGTACTGAGCGTAATATAAATTAGAAGATGGGGATGGATCTGAAAAGTCCACATCATAAGTAGTACCGGCCGTATTCCGCCAAACATCATCACCGCTCTGCAAATCACTTATTAGGGGATTTGTAGTGTCTTTTTTCACGTAAAACACGTCGTCTAAAGTTTGATAATTACCCGCTTCATCGTAAACTCGCACTGAAATGTAATTGAAGCCCTCTTGGCACAAATCGAAATCTATCGTCCAATTGATGTTATAACTCGTAGCTCCAAGATTTGTGAAAATATCCGTCCAATCTTTCAAAACTGTACCGCCTTGTTCTGTTTCGTTATTAATAATATATTGAGCGTAATCTAAATTAGAGGAGGGGGATGAATCTGAAAAGTCCACATCATAAGTAGTACCGACCGTATTCCACCAAACATCATCGCCGTCCTGCAAATCACTTATTAGGGGATTTGTAGTGTCTTTTTTCACGTAAAACACGTCGTCTAAAGTTTGATAATTACCCGCTTCATCGTAAACTCGCACTGAAATGTAATTGAAGCCCTCTTGGCACAAATCGAAATCTATCGTCCAATTGATGTTATAACTCGTAGCTCCAAGATTTGTGAAAATATCCGTCCAATCTTTCAAAACTGTACCGCCTTGTTCTGTTTCGTTATTAATAATATATTGAGCGTAATCTAAATTAGAGGAGGGGGATGAATCTGAAAAGTCCACATCATAAGTAGTACCGACCGTATTCCACCAAACATCATCGCCGTCCTGCAAATCACTTACTAGGGGATTTGTAGTGTCTTTTTTCACGTAAAACACGTCGTCTAAAGTTTGATAATTACCCGCTTCATCGTAAACTCGCACTGAAATGTAATTGAAGCCCTCTTGGCACAAATCGAAATCTATCGTCCAATTGATGTTATAACTCGTAGCTCCAAGATTTGTGAAGATATTTGTCCAATCTTTTAATATTGTACCGCCTTGTCCTGTTTCGTTAGTAATAATATACTGAGCATAATCTAAATTAGAAGATGGGGATGAATCTGAAAAGTTAACATTATAAGTTGTCCCCGCTGTATTTCGCCAAATATCATCCCCCGATTGAGAATCAATAATTAACGGACTTGTTGTATCTAAATACAATTGAGCAGTGGAGTAGTTAGTATAATCAATATTTCCAGTAGTATCGTTTAACCAAACATAAATCGTGTGGTTTCCATCAGTACCAATTGAAATATCAATTAAGGATTCTATGTCATCTCCAGCTACATAAACGCCATCGTCGTTTGATGTAGGGGCACTATCAAACTTGTAAAATGCGCCAGAAATGCCAGAAGTATCAGAAGGATTTGACCACGATAAATTAAAGCTATCTACATTTGTCCACGATGACGGATCAGAGATTAATAAACTAGGAGCTCCAGGATCAACTATGTCTTTCGTTACTTGCACTGAATCAGAGTTTTCATTACTAACAGAATCATTAGCGTAAAAAGTAATAGTTACTACACCGTCATTTAAATACGACCAGCCATCTATAGTTCCATTAGAAGTAAAAATGTGTTTTGTTTGATTTGTGTTCAGTATGTACCATGTTATATTCAAATTTGGATCTGAAATTTCGATCGTATAATCTGGAGGTGTAGAATTGAAAAAACCACCAGTTGGTGAAATGATATTGATTATTGGATCAATAATATCAACTCTTATTATCGCATCTAAATATCCTAATTCACCTAAAGAATTATTCATATAAAACCTAACAGTATAATTTCCGTTACTTAAGGAATTCCACATAGTTTGATTAAATTTCGCTTCAATATTTTCATTTGAAGTTCCTTCTAATTCTATTGGCGTTGAATTTGCTCCGATTTCTAAAAATTCGTACCACGTAAAATTACCAGTTCCTTCTGTAATTGTTAATGAATAATTCGGAGCTAGCTTTCCGAACAATGTATAATTTGTTGGGAAATCAATAGAGAAAGTTGGTGCAGCAGACATTTTTGGAGATTTATCTATAATCATATTGTTGTTATCCATATTATCTAAGATATTTGTGTAAATAACATTAGAGGAAAAACTGCTAACTATAAAAAGAAAAACGGTAAAAGTTATAACGCTCGAAAAAATTCGCTTTTTTCTCGTTATCGAAGAAAATTTAAGTCTAAAATATCTATAATTATTAATCATTATCGCCCTTGAAGTATAAAACTATAATTTTATTTTTCTCTGTGAGTTTGGATTACGCTGATCCCTTAGACATTATTTAAAGAGTGTAAAACCTAATCTAATAATAGGTTATTAACGCATTATTAATATATGATTTCACAATATTTAAATAATTTTTCGTCTATCTCTTTCTCGGTTTCTCCCGTGAAAAAAAGGAAAATTAAAAAATCTAACCTTTTTAGATGTTTTAAACCGGAAATTAGATTTATCAAGTGAATTCTTCACCAGCCTTAGTAGAAAATATTTAAACCAAATTTTAAAGTGGATTTGAGCTCTTACAAATCATAATGCTTATCCTAAATCTTATTATAATTCTTAGTTTTATTATAAATAATTAAAAAGGAGCTTTTATTTGGTTTCTGCTCCACAAAACGGACAATGTTTGGACCCCTCGGACACCTTTTCTCCGCAATATGTACAGAATTGGCCATTCACACGCGCATTATTTTCTTTCTTATCTCCTCTCTTTGAAGTTTCGATTAAAGAAACGATGGGTTCAGCAATCTTCTTATCCTTTTCTATTTTTTTAGAATTATCTTCGTTTACATTCATTCTTAACAATTTAAACACGATGAGAATGATAAGAATGAGAAAGATAACGACCACTACGAAAATCACCACGAAAAATGAACCGATAAACTCAAATATTGATGGAGACATGATTGGTAAAACTATTTCTTGTTTTTTCGTATCATGAGAATATATAAAAATTTACATTAATATAATTTTGGCAAGGTGTTAAGATTGGACAACTGAAAACTTCCAATCAGAGTCATGTTCTTCAGTAAATATAAATATACAGAAAATAGTATAATCTTTTCACGATTTCCAATTTATTGGACAAAAGAATATAACTCTTTAACAACATTTAAATATCCTAAGTCACCATATATCTCTTGGAATTCAAATTAAAATATAAAAAATGATGAAAAATGTTATTACAAGGATTTGATTGGTTATTTTTAATATTTCCCGTCGCAATTGGTCTAGGAATTTTTTTGGGATGCTGGCTATTGGCGGGTATTAAGGTGGTTTTAGAATACGAAAGGCTCGTAATCTTTAGATTAGGTAAATATAAGCGTACAATTGGACCAGGTGTGGTATATATTGTCCCGATCTTAGAGAAGTCTCAAAAAGTTGACTTGAGAATCATCACGGCAGATGTTCCTCGTCAAGAAGTAATGACAAAGGACAACATACCTGTCTTAGCAAATACAGTAGTGTACTATAAAGTTGAAAAGCCAGAAGACGCAATCATAAAAATTGAAAATTTCGCTTATGCCGTGCGTCAGTACACGCAAGCCGCTTTGAGAGATGTCATGGGAAACATGGAATTGGATAGTGTTTTAACTGATAGGGAAAAAGTTGCTACAGACATTAGGAGCATCGTTGATCAAGCGACTAGCGACTGGGGTATCGACATTAAGAGCATCAATATTCAGGAGATTGAGCTTCCTGCCGAAATGAAGAGAGCTATGGCAAAACAAGCGGAAGCAGAGCGGGAGAAGCGTGCCGTAATAATTGCGAGTGAGGGCGAGCTAGGAGCTGCTGATAATTTAGTAAAAGCAGCGAACATGATGGCATCAGACCCAGGAGCTCTTCAATTAAGGACTCTTCAAACAATTCGAGATATTTCACAAGACCCCTCTGAGAAGATAGTTATTTTCATGCCAAGTGGAATTAGCGAGTTATTGAAGAAATTTTAACTAACAGTGGTGAACATCAATGAGTAGAACGTTCAATTCCAACACCAGATACATCCAAATTGCATTTAATCATTCCGTTCACGATGTTGTGCGGATATTACCTCAAATTCCTCTCGACTCGAGAATTATTATAGAAGCTGGGACGCCTTATGTTAAAAGAGAGGGACAGAATGGCATCAGACTAATAAGGAGGTATTGGCGAGGATTAATCGTTGCTGATCTAAAAGTTATTGACGGCGCTCAAGAAGAGGTTGCGATGGCACATAATGCAGGAGCCAATGCCGTTACTGCCGCAGGTACTGCCCCAAAAGAAACCTTGGATTACTTTAGTGATACATGTGAACAATATAATATTTTCTCAATGATTGATATGTTAGGACAAGAAAATCCGTTAAAAAAGCTTTTTGCGTTGAAAAACAAACCAAAAGGAGTAGTTATCCATAAGGGACGAGACGAGGAAGCAAACCCAAGAAGCATAATTAGGTACAAAGATATTAATAAAATACGCTCTAAGTACGATGTTCTCATATCTGTTGCTGGTGGATTAAATAAAGAAAGCGTGAGAAGAGCCTATTTTAATGGAGCGAGCGTTGCAATATTAAATATCGTAAAGCCTAAAGATGCCAACGAGGGTTTAAGCGACATGTCGAACTTTCGAATTATAATTCCCTCAATCTTGAAAGAGGTTGGACAGTAAACAAGTCTTCTTTTTTTTATTTTTTTTTTGTGGATTGCTTTTTCTAAGAATAGTACAGAATTAAACATCTAAATTCTTATTTGGTGACGTTAATTATTAAATTAAACTTCACTTAGAAAAAGCAAATTAGGAATGAGCGTAAATCGAATGACCGAGGAATTTGACTTTGAAAAGTATTGGCTAAATAAGTTTTCTAATTGTTTAGATGAT
>JAHQWH010000089.1 GCA_029856105.1 Promethearchaeia archaeon
CGAGCTCAAGGCAAATTGGATGAAGCGTTGAATTATTTCCATAAAATGTTAAATCTTGCTAAAGAAATTCAAAATGAAAAGTACATCGCAAGGTCAAAATTTTCAATAGCATTTGCCAATTTCTATAAAGGAGACTTAGATCAAGCAACAGAATATGCCCAAGAGTGTTTAGCACTTTATGAAAAACTGAAAAATTTTAAAGGGCTTTCGGCGACGTATTCTATTTTTGGATCAATTTATCGTGGAAAGGGTGAATTAGATGAAAGTTTAAAATATTATCGTAAAGTATTGACTATTTACAATGAAAATTTAGATATTCAAAAGGGTGTGACACATAGTTATTGCTATGCTCTTAGAAATATTGGATGGATATACTATTATAAAAATGAAATAAAAAAATCAATTGAATACTATAGAGAAGCAGTAAAAGCACATAAAACTTTATGTGAAGCAAATAATACCATATTTGATTACGATCTTATTATGTTTTATTTGTTATTGATTCTCTCAAGTATTGAAATTGATGATTTTAGACAAATTGAGAATTCAATGGAGGAACTTTCTAAATTTACGCATAAATGGCCTTGGACTAACTATTTTAGAAAATGTGGAGAAGCACTTGTATTGAAAAATAAACAACGAGCAAAATATCGATTTCAAGCTCAACGAATTTTGGAAGAAATACTTGAAGAAAAATTTGATTATCAATTAGAATTCATAATTCAGACAAATCTGTGTGATTTATTATTAGAAGAGCTAAAATATTCTGGAGAAGAAGAGATACTATTAGAAATTCAAGATTTACTTAATAGAATCTCTGATGTCGCTAATAATCAACGCTCTATTACCACATTAGTAGATTTATATTCTCTTCAAGCCAAATTAGCCCTAATTGAGGGAAATGCTGAACTTTCAAATGAATTATTGACTAAAGCTCTCACTATTGCTGAAAATAAAGGATTGGAATTGATTTCAAAAAAATTAACGATTCAACAAAATCAACTCTTCAATCAATTAGAGGAATGGAAAGTATTATTTATTAAGAATTCAAAATTACAAGAGAGAATTGAGATTTTAAATCTAAAAGAGTATGTATCAGAAGCCATAAGTGAGGTTTTGGAGAAAAAATTCAAAACTGAAAAGAAATATAATATAATCTATAAAGATTTACTCAAAGAATACCCTAAAATCCAAAGAGAGGAATGTGGGGTTGGAATTGCTCAAATAGGACTCTCCGAAACTGGAGATATATTAAATGAATTCTTTGAATTAAAGGGTTCAGGACTATTGGGGCTTAAAGAAAATAAAATTGAAAAAGTTAGATCCAATGTAAAAAATTTGATAGAAAGGGCTAATTCTAATGGAATAAATATTCTCATCTTTCCAGAAATGACAATTGACTTAAATTATGATATCTTTTTAGAGGATATATCAATTCTAGCTAAAAATTATGGAATGTACATTATTCCAGGCTCTTATCATGATCAAACTACAAAACGAAATTTAAGCGTGGTAATAGGCCCAAAGGGAGTTCTTTGGGAACAAGAAAAACATATACCTGCCCTAATACATTTTGGTGGGAAAAGATATAAAGAAACGATAGATACAAGCTCCCTTCCTCGTAAAATAATCGTTTGTAATACTGAATTTGGTCGAATCGCAATTGTTATATGTAGAGATTTTTTAGACATGGATCTTAGAGTAGAATTAAAAAATTTTGAACCCCCTGTAGACATCATTATTAATCCCGCCTTTACACCAGTTACGGCAGATTTTAAAGCCGCACACTTTGATGCGCGAAGATCTATTTACAGCTATTGTTTTTTTGCGAATGTTGCTGAATACGGTGAATCTCATATATATACACCAGAAAAAGATCGTACTGAAAGATTAATACCTACAAAAGAAGAAGGGTTGATATATAAAGATATAGATCTCTTCAAACTACGCTCAGAGCGTAAAAAATGGGAAAAGGAACAAAAAAAAGAGAGATTATTTATACAAAGTACAAGATAGATTCAAATTATAAGTATAAAAATAGAAATTAAAAAAAATAGGAGAAAGATTAAAAAATAAATAAAAATTGAGGTTTAACCTACTTCGACATCCATTTTCTTACGCTCTTCAAGCAAAACATCGACTACTGAAGGATCGGCTAAAGTCGTAACATTACCGATTTCTGTACCTGAAGCTATGGCTTTCAAAATCCTGCGCATAATCTTACCGCTTCTCGTTTTTGGCAAGGCATCAGCAAATTGAATTACATCCGGCTGAAATACCGGACCAATCTCTTGCCTTACATGCATGCGAATCTCTTTCGATAGTTTCGCTGATTTTTCAATGCCACCCATTAATGTCACGAACGCCCAAATAGCTTGCCCCTTTATCTTATGCGGAAAGGGTGCTACGGCAGCTTCTGCTACCTTTGGATGGCTTACTATAGCAGATTCTACTTCCATTGTTCCTATACGGTGTCCAGATACCTTAATAACATCATCTAAGCGTCCAAGGATCCAATAGTAGCCATCGTCATCTGTTCGTGCGCCATCACCGGTGTAATAATGTCCAGGATACTTTTCGAGGTAAGTTGATTTAAACCTCTCAGTATCACCCCAAACATCGCGTAACATACCCGGCCAACTTTGAGCAATTGCGAAGTAACCACCTTCGTTTGGCTCGGTGATTTCATCACCTTCTAAGTCAAAAATAACTGGTTTGATGCCGAAAAAAGGCATACAACAAGACCCAGGTTTTGTAGGTGTTGCTGTAGCAATTGGGGTCATAATAAACCCACCGGTTTCAGTTTGCCAGTAAGTATCAACTATAGGACATTTCTCTTTACCAACGACTCTATGATACCATGTCCAAGCTTCTGGATTTATTGGTTCTCCAACAGTACCCAGGACTTTTAACGAGCTTAGATCGTGTTTATTTACTGGTTCATCACCATGTCTCATTAGAGCACGTATTGCGGTTGGAGCTGTGTAAAATTGGTTGACTTTATGGCGTTCTACAATGTCCCAAAAACGATCTACATCTGGATATGTTGGAACGCTTTCAAACATTAAAGTAGTTGCTCCATTCGCTAAAGGTCCATATATAATATAACTATGCCCTGTAATCCAACCAATATCTGCTGTACAGTACCAAACTTCGCCTTCCTTGTAGTTAAATACGACTCGGTGAGTGAACGATGTATACAAGATATATCCGGCAGTTGTGTGTTTAACGCCTTTTGGTTTTCCTGTGGTTCCGCTTGTATAGAGTAAAAATAGTGTATCTTCGGAGTCCATTTCTTCGGGTTCGCACTCGTCGCTCATTCCTTCGATAAAATCATCATACCAAATGTCTTTATCTGTGTGAGGAATTTCGTTTCCTGAACGCTTAACGACAATAACATGTTCGACTGTTGGTATATCATCAATAATCTGAACGACATCAGCCATTTTTGGGTAAGTTTTACCGGCACGTACAGTTTCGTCGCTTGTAAACAATAGTCGCGAATCAGAATCTTTCACTCTATCTTTCACAGCTTCTTTCGAGAATCCGCCGAATACTATGGAATGAATCACCCCGATTCGGGCACAGGCAAGCATTATTATCGCTAATTCGGGAATCATTGGTAACCAAATAGTTACTCTATCGCCCTTTTTCAGTCCGAAATCTCTCATACCGTTAGCTACTTTACTTACTTCTTTTAAAAGCTCGGTATATGTAAATTTTCTCACTTGACCGGGTTCATCTGCTTCCCATATAATAGCGACTCGATCTCCATTGCCTGCATTCACATGTCTGTCAAGACAATTGTAGGCTACATTAAGTTTTCCGCCAACAAACCATTTTCCAGGGAATAGATCGGTTTTTTCCCATACTTTATCGTATGGTTTAAACCAATTGATGGATTTAGCTTGTTCGTCCCAGAATCCTTCTCTATCTTCGATGGATCGTTTATATAACTTCTGGTATTCTTCCATCGACATTCCAGTTTTCGCATAGTCGGGACTGATGTCTACGGGATTAAATAACCGATTTTCAGTGAGTACACTTTCCATTTTTGTATCTTTTTCTGACATAATATTTCACTAATTTGAATATCTAATTTAACTGTATAGTTAGATTTTCTTGGTTTTTTAAGTTCTTTAAAATTTTTAAAGGTTTTTTTTCAATCTTATCACATTTAAACTTTTTGGATTAAAAGGACAGTATTGATTCAAGAATATAATATATAATATTATTTTTAAAGATTTTATTTATAAATAATATAAAAAGAGTACCATGGGCATACGATTCAATAAACACAACGTTCAAAAAAATTATTAAAAAAATAAGAATAAAAAATATCAGAGATGGAACTATTAGCTTTTATAAGCAGATTCTGAAAAACCCAAAATCTTATCGCACGATGGACAAACCCACATTCTTACCCTATTAAAACCAATTCCAACATTTATTCTTTCTCCTTTAAAGTCTCCGATTCTTTTTTTTAATATTCCTTTTTTCTCTTTCTCAATAACTTCGAAAAAATCTGCTAATTGAATTTCTACATTACAATACGGACATTTTGACATATTGATTATTAAGAATTTTGATAATAAATAGATTGCTAAATTACAATTTTAGGTGAAAGAAAGTTATAAGAATAGCTGAAAGCTATATTTTTAATTTCAAATTTTTAAGTGATTAAAGAAAAGAAATGGGAGAAGTAGGTTTTTTTCAGAATCCCTATTTGGAGTTTATTTATGAGTTATAGAGATTAATTTTATTTAATATATTGAAAAGATTTGTTTTCAATAGAAAAGAATTTTAAATAGTCGAATAATCTTTTTATTTAATTATATTAAGGAGTAAAAAATAATGCCAAATTGCAAAATTTGCGATCAAGAACTCGTTGAGGGGGGTTTTGAGGAAAATTTAGGAATGTGTGCTAATTGTATCATGATTGAGAGTAGAGAGATGAGTTCGAAAACATTACTTATTGTATTCCTAACCTTTTTGGGGGGGTTAATGTTTATCGTGGGATTTTTACAGGTAATTTTTATGGTACCTTCCTTAATCGTAGACTTTGAGCAATATATTTTCTATTTAATTCCTCCTTTGATTGTGTGTGTCATTTCTGGCAGTGGAGTAATTTATTTTTCAATTTTTTTTAAATCCAAGTAATTCCGAGAGAATAGAATACCAGAATAAGTATTAGGACGATTAGTGCATCTTTCTAGTTTCATATAGAATGAATTTTAAAAAACCTATATTTATATAAATAGCTAAATTTGAAGTTTCAAATATTATAAATTTTTAAAGTAAAAATATTAAAGATATTCGACCTAACTATTTTTTAAAAATAAACGAAAAATTAAAATAAAATAAGAATCTTAAAATGGACCAAATTGATTCGTTAGACGGGAAATGGCGTGAGAAATGGAAAGATAAAGAAATTACCGCAAAAGGAGCCATAAAGAAGATTATTCTTGGGAATCGCGTATTCATAGGTTCTGCGTGTTCGGAGCCTCAAGCGCTTACTGCTGAATTAATTAAATCTTCTGAAAGCTTAATTGATACGGAGATTATACATTTTCTTACGATTGGTCCTGAAAAATATTTTAAAGATAAAAGGGAAGATCTTTTTAGACATAACGCTTTTTTCATAGGTAAAACCCTACGAGAGGAGATAAATAAAGGACAGGCTGACTA
>JAHQWH010000088.1 GCA_029856105.1 Promethearchaeia archaeon
TCCAAATAACGAGCCCAGAGCAAATCCAACAATTCCTTGACGAAGAAGAACGCATGCTTAGAACAATGGTTGAAAAAGTCGTGAATTCAGGAGCAAACGTTGTAGTTTGCCAGAAAGGAATCGACGACATGGCTCAACACTTCCTCTCGAAAGCAGGTATTATGGCTATAAGACGCGTTAAAAAGTCTGATATAGAAAAACTCTCTAAAGCTACTGGTGGAACGATTTTTACTAACATCAACGATATAACTCAAGACAACTTGGGATTCGCTGGCTTAGTGGAAGAACGCAAAATTATGAACGATAGTTGGATTTTCATTGAAGAATGTAAAGATCCTAAATCCGTTGTAATTTTAATACGGGGTGGAACTGACCTTATTATTGACGAAGCTGATAGGGCAATTCACGACGCTTTATGTGTAACAAGAGATGTTATCGAAGATCAAAAAATTGTTGGCGGTGGTGGAGCTCCAGAAATTGAAGCGGCAATCCAATTAAGAAAATATGCTCAAACATTAGGAGGACGCGAACAATTAGCAGTCGAAGTTTTTGCCGATGCGTTAGATATTGTACCGAAAACGCTCGCAGAAAATGCTGGATTAGACCAAATTGACGTGTTAATGAAATTGAGAGCTGCCCATCAAGCAGGTAAGAAATTTGCGGCTCACGATTTAGAAACTGGTGATATAGTCGAAAATATGATGGCTATAGGCGTTGTAGAGC
Source organism: Promethearchaeia archaeon (assembly GCA_029856105.1). Taxonomy (GTDB): domain Archaea; phylum Asgardarchaeota; class Lokiarchaeia; order Sigyniarchaeales; family SOKP01; genus SOKP01. The sequence goes on from JAHQWH010000088.1 coordinate 724, forward strand.
CTACCGTAGTAAAAATACAAGCAATTAAAAGCGCTACAGAAGCAGCCTCAATGATTTTGCGCATCGACGACGTAATCGCAGGCGTAAAAGGCGCTGGTGGACCTCCAGGTATGCCTCCTGGTGGTATGGGTGGTATGCCCCCTGGTGCAATGGGTGGTATGGGCGGCATGGGCGGTATGGGTGGCCTTCCTCCGGGTATGATGTAAATTTAATCAATCTTTTAAATTTTTTTATTCTTTCTATTTTTCTTTTAATTTTTTACTTATATTTTGAGAGAGTCCACATCCAATTATATCAATTCCGTTAATTGCCCATTTAAGTTGTTCTTTTATATCTTCGGAATTAATAGATTTGCATAACATTGTTAAATCCACTCTTACTTCAAGTAATAATGCTATAAGTTCATCGAGAGTTTGATATTTTGGACCGTCTTCTTCTTCTTTTTTTATTTTATTTTCTGATATTTTGCTTCAGCTCCAAATATTTATGTTTTTCCTATTGTTATGGATGTATCTATTTAAACAAAAATTAATTCTTTTTTGAATGCTTGATATGGATTTTTTTTCACACTTGAAGTTTAAATACATATTTTAAGAAATATTTTAAAATAGGCAATAATTCAAAAATGGTTAAAGATAAAGAAGAAGCTCCTTATGGTTATATTTATAAAATTACAAATACCATCAATGGAAAGGTTTATATTGGAAAAACTGGAAAAACTATAGAAGAGAGATGGAGTAAGCATTTAGAAAATGCGAAGGAGTTAAAGAGAGCGCGAGAAGCTAATCCTCATGAAAAGAAAGAAGGGTCTCATTTAAATAATGCTATCAATAAATATGGCCCCAATGCTTTTATTGTTAATCAAGAAGATGTTGCTTATAGTAAAGAAGAATTGAATGAAAAGGAAAGATATTGGGTTAATGAATATGATTCGATGAATCCAGATAAAGGTTATAATATGACCGAGGGTGGAGAGGGAGGTAGACAGAGTCCGGAAGTAATTAAAAAAATGACGGAGATAAACCAAGAGATAGCAAGGAATCCACAAGCCCTAGAGAAAATGAGTAAAGCAATTTCAGAGAAATGGCAAGATCAAAACTATCAAAAGAATGTAAGCGAGGGTGTAGCAAATAAATGGCAACAAGCTAAGTTTCGGGAGAGACAATTAAGAGCTAAGACAGAGGGTAAAAGGGATATCCCAGATAGGAGAGAATTCTTAAAGGAAATCCTAAATATGAACAAAAAAGATTTAAATACTAAATATGATATGGATGGTAAATGTATTAATAAAAGAATAGAAGATATGCTTGGTCATCATGGACTAAAAAATTTTTCACAAGCAAAAAAATATCTTGGAGATAAAAATCTTGACGAAGTATTAAAGGATATTAATAAATGGCAGAAGGACCACCATCAGAAACCTGAGATAAAGAAGGAAATATTAAATAAGCGAGAATTTTTAAAAGATATTAAAAATATGCAAGGAAAAGAGATCGCCCAAAAATATGATATGAATAGGTCAACAATTAATAAAAGAATACAAGAAATGCTCGGGGAACATGGAGTTCATAATTATACAGAAGCTAAAAAGTACCTTGAGAATAAAGATTTAAAAAAAGTCTTGAATGATATAAATGAAAGATTTTCTAAGCAAGCTGAGCGATATCAGGGGACAACGGATATAACGGATAAGAAACAATTCCTCCAAGATATTCAAACTATGCAAAAGAATGAGATCAATTATAAATACGATATGGATGCCAAAACTATTAATCAAAAGATAAGAGAGATGTTAGGAGAACATGGAATTAAGAACTATACAGAAGCAAAAGAATATTTAAAAGATAAAAATGTTGATGATGTATTAAAAGAGATCGAAGAGAGAAACAAAGAAAAAGAGGTTAAACCGGAATCTCAAGGAGAGGACTCAAAAGATAAAGGGGGATCGAAATCGCAGGATGATTTAAAGGAGAAAACAGATAAGGATTCTAAGAGCGATGAAAAAGAAGATCTAAAAGAACCCTCTAAGGAAGAGAACGAAGATAATAAATCAGATAAGAATAAAGAAAATTCAGAAAGAAATCAAAATCAAGAGGGTTCTGATGAGAATTTAAGAGAAAAGGGGGAAAAATCGGTAGAAATAGAAGAAAGTATCGAGTCTAAAAATAAAGAGACGATGGAGGAGGATATATCCAAAGAAGAAAAGGAAAACAATGTTAGGGATTTGGAGGAGATCAAAAGCAAAGATTCGTCAAATAGTGAAGAGGAAACAAAGTGTGGTAAAAATGTTGATGATATGGAGAATTTGAATCTGACAGTGAAAGAATATGCTGGAATCGATAAGAATTCTTCTGAGAGCGAGCAAGATATAACGTGTTTAGATGGGGAGCAAGACGGTAAGAATTCTTCTAAGAGAGAGCAAGATATAACATGTTTAGATGAGAACCAAGACAGCAAAAATTCGGGATCAATAAAAGAGATATATCTTGGTAATGAAGATATAAAATCTATTGAAACTGTTAAAGATATAAAGACAGACGATGAGAAAGATTATACGGACGTTGATGAAGGAGGTAAAAAGGAACGCCCTGATTATGCGTTTATTGATAATTATTTGGATAAAACTAAGGGAAGTGAAGTAAGTGAAGGTGGCAAAAGAGCTGAAAGAGGGAAGGAGTATAGACACACATAAACAAGGGACATTATTTTGGCAAACGCGAATAAAAATAACGCAAGCTCCAGGAATATTCGTACCTAAAGAGATACCAGAAAGCGCGGTTCCATTTTATCAGAAACCGGGAGATATCAGGACATTTCTATACGATCCATTTGGGAAAGAGCCTTCGCGTACTTATGGTCTTGAATTAACCGCAAATGATAAAATAGAGGTAATTTTTTTCACTAAAGCAGAATCTGAATCTGAGGCGATACAATTAGGACACGCGTGGCTCTCAAATTTGAAATATAAATTTATAGGTCTGGATGGAAATGTTAAGGCAAAAGTTATATTAAAAAGTAGCCAAGAATTATTGAAACGAAGTCAATTATTTGAAATAGTTCTCCCTATAGGATTTATTAAGGACAAAATTAATATCGTTGAAAGATTTATTAATGCCTTTTATTATAAGAACGATCATAAGGTACAGTTATTTCTCATGTGGCGGAGAGAACCACGCTCTGAAAACCTTGAAGAGCAATCTAATTTATTCAATTTAAGGGTTTTTATAAAATACGATTTAAAGAATTTCAATATAAACGATGAGTTAGAACTTAAAGGAATTATACAATTTTTATCAATGGATATTGAAAATCGGAAGGCAGAACGAGCACGAATTCTTAACCCCTCTCATATTTCAAATTTAGATATAATAAAAGGAGACGTGTTCAAAGATGATCAAGAGCGATTAATAAATGTTGTTCAGGAAGATGTTAATTTCGATTTTCCAGAGAATTTACCGCTACCCCGATTACCACATTTAAAGAACGAAAATGTTAGATATATAGACATAAACAATGATTTTAAGAAAGAAGCGATAAGGGTAGGAAATCACATAAAAGATGGTGTTATCACTAATCATAAAACTTACATCCCGATTAATAAACTTCCTCAAGATTTAGCAATATTTGGGAAATCTGGCAGTGGAAAAACGTATTTTCTTGCGCGATTTATAGAAGAGCTTACCAATAAATCAAAAAATGTCGGGATTTTAGTTCTAAATGTAGCAAAAGAATCTCAAGAAATTTTCTATAATAATTTTATTAAAGTCAAATATTCTGATGAGGGATTTAATATACCTTATTTTTTTAATATTGAAAAGAAATCCCTAAAAAAACATTTGCAGGAAACTGCTACTTACATATGCGCCTCGTTAGGATTAAAAAATGTTTTTGAAAAAATTATATACCGCACCGAAGTAGGTTTTTTAGAGTTAAAAGGTAGATTACCTGAATTCTTTATAGGCTTACTAAGAGGTGTGGAGACTTACATCAAAAATAATCCATATGGTCCTGAAGAACAAGCTAATTTATTACAAGTCTTTAGAAATCGAATGAACGTTTTTAACGAAGATAAAGTTCAAAATGTATTAAAAATAACAGATACTTTACCGAAATGGATTGAGGGTTGGTTGAACGGTAAAAACATATTCCTTGATTTATCCATGAGTAGTAAATTTGTAAAAATGTTGATTGTGAACGCGATATTTCAGCTAATAAGAACAGTTACAAAAGATAGCGAAGCTGAAGAGTTAAAGCATCTCATCGTTATTGACGAAGCTCACGCTATTTTAGAAAAACCTATTACAACTAATAGCGACGACGCTGATTTTATCATGAAAGAACAGATGGCAAAAATATTTTCTGAATTATTAAAGGAATACCGAAGTAGAGGAGTAGGTATTATAATCGCTGATCAATCTCCCGCTCGTTTGTTTGATGACGTAGTATCTCAACCAAGCATAAAAGTTATTTTTAGGGAGGATTACCCGAATAACCTCCTTTTTTCAGAAGATCCTATTGAACGACAAATTTTAACGCAGTTAGCAAATAGACTCGCATTGGTGATAAATGGTGCAACTGGGGAAAAATATCTAATCAAAACATTGGACTATGAATTATCATAATACAAGCAAAATACAAGTATAGAGTGCCAGTGGATTTCCATATTTCATATCTGATTCTACATTCTCAAGATATTCATTAATAATTTCATAAGAATTTCCTTTGAAATCATACTCTGAATTTACCATTCAATACGAACTTTCATCATGTAAGCAATTATTGAACTAGATAAATACAAAAAAATTAAACAAAAAAAAAATAGAATCCGGAACACACTCCCACCACCTCACTTCTCAGCTCAAACCATGATAATTACCAGAAACTGTTTTAAAAGTTTTAGACTAAGTGAAACCATTAATTTAAAATTAAATATCCATATTTTTATTATAGTCAAAGTGTATCGTTGTTAAAAATCAATTTGAGGAGAGAAGAAGAAAATTCAAAGGGAGGAAAAAATCTAAATGTATGACCTTCTGTTTGACGTTACAGTTCTGGGTTCTGAACAAGTAGGAAAAAAAACCTTTGCGAAATGTAAATTCTTAGATTTCAACGATCACGATTACATGTTCTCTCTTGGCATGGATTTCTCTCTAAAAACAGTCGAAATCGATGAGACAATAGTTAAGTTACGTTTCATTATATATAGTTGCGCACAATATTGGTGGGAAGAGACTCCAAAAAGTATTTTACCAAGTATGGTTCGTGGAGCATTTGGAGCAATAATACTCTACGACGTTACAAACTCAAAATCTTTAGAACGGATTCCTCAGTGGATTAAGGTCGTAAAAGATAACGCAGGGGAGGTTCCAATTTTATTAGTAGGAAATAAACTCGATTTAAAACAAGAACGAGAAATAACAATAGAACAGATAGAAAAGATTAAAAATGAGCATGATATAGCGTCATCGATGGAGATTTCCGTAAAAACGGGAGAAAATATGGAAAAAATGGTTTCGAACTTAACCCGTATGATACTAAATAGCTATAAATCGATTGCGAAAGCTAGAATCGATGTCGATGAATACAAAAAACGGATGATAACATACATAAATCAAGCAGAAGAAGGAGTTAATTTACCCGATGATTATCAAAATTTAGCAGAATTGATCGAACGGTTAAAGAACGCAATTAATACTATTATACATAGGAACGAACGAAAGGAAAAGATCGTTTATGGTTATGTCCTTTTAATTCGGAATTGTTTCGACTTATTAAAAGAACCTATTCTTCTCCTTGATAAAGAAATATTACAAACAAACATTGATCAAGCCTATAAAAGTATCCACGATATTTTGAGACGAGATCGATCAATCTATTACAACACCCATTTAATGATGATGATGTTTCTTGGAACAGATCAAACTAGACAATTCTTCAGCAAGTATAAAGTAAAAGAACCCAGATCTCTAAAGCCCATATTACCTAAAAAATGGTACTTATATGCTTTATACCTCATATTTGCTATTGTAATTTTTATATTACTAAAAGCTCTTTAATTAACAGAAAACTTTTGGATAAAACATAAAATCGAAAAAAAATTAAATTCAAGAACACACTCCCACCCTTCAATCTCGAAACATTCGTATCGTCTGCCGCACTACTCTAATCCCTCACTCACTCTAAGCCTAAATGTCTTAATGTATGACTTGGGCAGCATTGTTGAGTTCTTATGTTACAGAATGCAAAACAAAAGGAAAATAAACAAACATTATTTCGATCTTAGAATTAAAACATAAAAATTGCTCCATTCTTATATCTCCAAAGCATGCAAACCCACAACTATAATGATATTCTAAATTCATTCGAACTAAAAAAGTGTCATTTAAGGCAATAGTATAAGAATTACTGGGAGACAAGGGGATTTGAGTAAAATTTAGATACCAATTGCCCTCCCAATTTGACGTATATTTATTAGTGGAATAATCCCAACATCGATCAGCCGCAAATATTTCTGTGTGGTTTGAATACTCTGCTTTAATAATATTATCATTGTTGTACGTGAGATATATTAACGATTCATTAGTAACATCCACTGAGTAAATAAAATTAAATCGATCCCCTGGAAATAAATGAAATCTATTCTTTTCTCCATCGATTTTCAGCTTTAAGGATTCTATGAATTCTCTATCAATGTTATCATAATAATAATCAGAAGTATTTAATGGACCTTCCCCCCAGGAATCTCGATAATGGCAATACTTTTTATATTCAAATAATTCGCTCTTTTCGATAACAGTCTCAAAATTTTCAACGTTTCCTTTATAATTTATCTCGTAATAGATTCTTGATAAAGCGGTAGAATGATTAACAATTAATAAGATTGGTATGATTACTCCAGCCGTTATTATTACTCCTATTATAACGGAGATATATAATAGCTTTTTTCTAATATTCCCTCACTTCCCTTCTTAATATAGTAATGATATTATAGGTTTTAACATTCTCTTCAACAGTGGAAAATAGTTCAGTTGATACTAAGAATTTTTTTGTTCATTTTTTTGTCTTCTTTTTTTAGTCTGACCTTAGAAGAATTTAGGATAACCACGTTTATATTTTTAATGCTTTACCGAAATGGATTGAAGGTTGGTTGACCGGTAAAAACATCTTCCTTGATTTATCCATGAGTAGTAAATTTGAAAAAATGTTGATTGTGAACGCGATATTTCAGCTAATAAGAACAGTTACAAAAGATAGCGAAGCTGAAGAGTTAAAGCATCTCATAGTTATTGACGAAGCTCACGCTATTTTAGAAAAACCTATTACAACTAATAGCGACGACGCTGATTTTATCATGAAAGAACAAATGGCAAAAATATTTTCTGAATTATTAAAGGAATACCGAAGTAGAGGAGTAGGTATTATCATCGCTGATCAATCTCCCGCTCGTTTGTTTGATGACGTAGTATCTCAACCAAGCATAAAAGTTATTTTTAGGGAAGATTATCCGAACAACCTCCTTTTTTCAGAAGATCCTATTGAACGACAAATTTTAACACAGTTAGCAAATCGACTTGCTTTGGTGTTAAATGGTGCTACAGGTGAGAAGTACTTAATCAGAACATTAGAACATAGCCTAGATAAATTCAAGAATAGTTAATATTAATTATAACTCGTTAGAAAAAAAGATCTCAAATAACAAGTTATTAAAATTTTATGTGACAAAATCTTTTAGAATTTGTTGTTGGATATTTAACCAAAAAATATATACTCCATATCATGAAAATTAAAAGAGTAAATAAATTAATACATTAATTTTTTTTAATATTTGAAACGAAATAGTAAAAAAAGGTTAAAAATATGAATGTTTTATTAATTATTATTGTTATTGTAGTAGTAGTAGTAATTTGCGTTAGTTGGTATGAAAAACATAATAGGAGAAAAAAATCAAAAGAAGTGAATAAAAATGAAGCAAATTAAAGTTATTGAATACATGAAAATTAAAGAAGTTGAGAGTGAACTAAATAAACATTTAAGCGTTCTGCCCAATAGTAGATTGGTTAGTATAACTTTTAATGTGAAAGAAAGAAGATATTACGGGTTTATCGAATTTGAACCAAATTAATCTTTTTTTTTTAATTTTTTATTAAATATTTTTAAATTTAATCTCAAGAAACAAATTTAGGCGTAAGACTTATTTTAATAAAAATATAAAAGAAATTAAACACCATAAATATTTAATGATAAAAACCAAAATAAAGCAATAAATGATTATTTCACTTGTTATATATAAAAGAGGTCTATAAAAAAATGGTATGCCAAATTTGTGGAGCAAAATCTGGATTTTATCCATTATGTAAGAATTGTTTTAACTTAAAAGACGAAGGTAAAATAACTAAATGTGAAGATTGCGGTATTTGGAAAAAAGATGCAAAACCTCTATGTTATGAATGCTGGCTTAAAAGTAATAAGTTAAAACAAAAAGTATCGGATGATTACAAAATCTCAGATATCGAAGCCGAAGAGAAAAATTTCCGAGACAAATTTCGTGCTAAATATAGAACAGATGATGGTCATAAAGTCAGGTCAAAAGCAGAGCAGGCCATCGATAATTGGTTATATCATAATGAAATCGTTCACGCTTATGAAAGACGAGTTCCAATAGAAGAAGACCTCTTCTGCGATTTCTTTATCCCAAAAGGGAAAGTATGGATAGAATACTGGGGTCTTGAGGATAAAAAATATTTAAAAAGAAAAGAATTGAAGAGAGCACTCTATAAAAAATATGATAAGGATCTAATAGAACTAACCGATAAAGACATAAAAAATCTTGATGATATTTTACCCTTAAAATTGCGACCTTATTTACCGTCCAACTTTAGTTTTGATTAGAAAAAAAGAATTAATTTTTTTTATCTTAAATACTAAATTGTCCACGTTTGTATAATTCAAAAAGAATTTTAGCTTCATGGATTGCATCATCTGCAGCTCTATGTTTTTCAATATATTCCCTATTTGGGAAGAAAAAGTCCCAAGCTTCTTGGACATTAGGCCTTTTATATCTTGAATTGTCATATTGGTATGGTATTTTCAAAATATTTTGTACTGTCAGCATTATACATGGTAATTCTTTGGGAACATTAATCTCTCTAGCTTTTAAAAAATCAAGGTCGAAAGCTTTTTTATAAGCAGTTATTGGGTATTGATTGAGAATTTTGCTTATTTTCGGTTTTAAATTATCAAGTAGTGGAGCATTTTCAATATTTTCAAATTTAAGATTGGAATTATTAAAAATCCATGAATCTCTATGCTCTTTCCCAAATTTAGGCTCCTTTATTAATGAATCAAAAAGAATCCTAATTTCACCAGTATCTAAATTTAATTCGACAATTCCAATTTCCAGAATTAAATCTCTTTTTGGATCTAACCCCGTGGTTTCGATATCTATAACAGCAACCTTATTATCTTTTAATTTTCTCATTATATTCATATTCCTACATGCTTAATTTTGCCTTTTTAAATCCCTTGTTATGATTTTTATAAAATCAAAATTCGATTGTTACAAATAAGTTCACATTTATTATCAATGTGATAACTGTTCGAAATTTCTAATCAAAACATTAGACCATGAATTATCATAATTCAAGTAAAATACCCGTACAGTGCTAATGGTGTGAACTATAATTTTATCCCCTTTTTAGGAAATATTCATTCCAAACCGATTTTTTTAGGGGGGGACACCACGGAGGAGGGAGAAGAAAATAGGAGGAAAAGAATATATTTATATTCCAACTATTTTAGGTTAGGATATTGAGTTGTTGATAAAATGACAGTATTATGGTATGAAGAAAATTATAAGATTACCGAATATGATGACGATTGTAATCAGGAAAATGTTGAAAGATTAGCAGATTTTATTTATGGAAGATTTTACGAACGATATTTACAACCGTTTGAGAAAATGAACCTTGATATAAAAAATGGTTTTAGTATAATGGCAGTTGCATGTTTGATGATTGAAACACTGGAAAATTTTTGGCGAGGTTCGAAGGAAACTCCTATGAGAAGAGGAAATGAATTTTTTGAAAGTTTTTTTTCTCGATGTTCCCACTCCGACAATGATTTATCTGTCTTTCAAGGCTTAAAATTTTATAAATTTATTCGATGTGGGATTTTACACCAAGCTGAAACAAAAGGGGGGTGGAAAGTTAGAAGAGACGGACCATTGTTGAAGGAAGAAACAAAAACAATCAATGCAACAAAGTTTTTAGGTCAATTAAATGAATATTTGAAGTGGTACAGAGAGGAATTAAAAAAGAGAGATTTTAAAACTGATGAAATTTGGAAGAATTTCAGAAAAAAAATGAAGGCTATAAAAAAAAATTGTGGTATATCGACGGAGGATAGTTCAACAGATTGCTGAAATTAAAATTTCATAGTGAAACAAAATTATTCCTAAATTTATAATAAAGATTAAATCAAAATTAGCAACAATCTTTATAAAGATTCAATAAGACTCTTCAAATTAAATTTCTTTCTAATTGAATCATCGATAAAATCCATGTATGATTTAATATCATCATGGCATTTCCAAAGATAATCAATATCACAGTTAAGTTCTTCATTTAGTTGACCTTTGCCTAAAGACATTTTTTTTAAGTATATTTCAGATATTTTCCCATCATTATGGACAATTATATTTCTTCGGTAGTAATTTTCTCTTAACGGCTTCCAGTACTCAAAATCTTCTTTTAAATTAATCTTAAATTTATCCATTAAAGTATCGGCAATTTGATCAATATCAAGATAACCAAGACTATTTATTTCTTCTTGGACTATACACTCATATAATTCGTCAATATCAGAGAAGTTGAGCAATGCCTCATAATTTAAATGTTTATCCTTTGTTTTCATTAGCTCAGGTTTAAATTTAAATAATGTCTGAAAGAAATCCTTATTAAACGCTTCAAATAGAGAAAAGAGATAAATTAATCCCATTTTTAGTATATGATCCTTTATTGTTTCTGGTTTTTGATTTATCTGAAAATCTATTTTTTCTAATTTATTCGTTGTCAATGGTTCTTGCTTAGATTCTTGAGATGGGAAAAATGAGGTTCTATATCTATCTTTTATAGCTTTTATTGAACCATCTCCCATAGAAGTAGTATTATAACCCCAAAATAGCATGGTGGATATTACAGTTTCTAAAATAAAAGTTAAATGTGTTGAATAATATACATTGATACTTGCTAATTTGGATTCGATACTCATACAATTTAATATATTTCCAGTTTCTAATATATTTTATTTATAAGTTACTGAATCTTAAAAAATATTCATTTCTTTGTATTTTCTCCTTATTACCCGCATAGGAGATGAAAATTAAGATAAATTTATATAGTCGAATTTTCTTGTTGAAGTACTATTTAAAAATTATACAAATGTGAAAAAAATGAGTAATATCAAAAAGTTAGAAAATAAAAAGCTTAAAGGAATATTAAAGAAGATTAATACAGATCCTCAAACTCAGGCATTTTATGATTCTAAATTAAATCGAGTAATGAACTTCCTACAAAAAACTGCAGGATTTAAAATTGCTGCGATCAAGGAAGGTGGATCTCGAGGGAAGCAAACAGATACGAGGAAGAGCGATCTAGACATTATTTTTTGTACTGGGAAAGATCAAAATCAGAAAATTATTCGAAATGACCTTTTTGAGAGAGCTAAAAAAGCATTCAAGAAGAATACCAATGTCAATAAGAGTAACAAGGCAGTCAATATAGATTTTTTAAAACCCAAATCTAATATTGATGTTGTATACCTTACAAATCAACAATTTAATCAAGAGAAAAAGAAGATTGCTCAAATTAAAAAATTAAGACCGTTACATAAAAATGCAATAAAGCTTGCAAAATACGCTCTGGATAAAGCTAAACAGAAGACTATCGAGGGTTATGAAGTAGAGCTTGCCTGCCTTACTTTTAATTATAACGATCTTTCGGAATGTGTATATCACCTTATTAATTATTTTTCAGGGAGATTAAAACAGAATAGATCGAGTGTTGGTAATGTATTAAAATTCTTAAGATAACATTCTGCTAAATAGATGTTAGAAATGAAAAAAAGTAAGAAAGTCATAAATCCAGTTTAAATAGAAAATTAGATTAGAGGACATTGATCTTTTTTTTTATCTCATATATGAAATAGTCCACGTTTATATAATTCAAAAAAGATTAAAGCTAAGGAATTATATGACAGAGTTAAAAAAAATTTCCCTGAATATCTCAATAAGCTAAATCAAGCTATAAAAAAATTTTAATCTATACTGTAAAAGATAAAAATTAAAAAGGTTTCGAAGAACATCTACCTCCTTTCGATGTCCTCATGTCAGAAAAACTAGAAGCGACAAGGTTGTGTGAATGGAAGAGCCGTTGATCTTCAAGAGCTTGACAAAGTTTACTCAGAAAACTAATAAATCCCTTAATTTGATTTTCTACTATTAAATCATTAAAAAAACCTTCTCTAAATCCCTCCTTTTGCCACATTTGGTTTTCATGTAAAAATAATGGATACTCTTTGATAAGTTTTGAAGGAAAAAATTGTGGCCAACGAGGATTATATGGTATTTTCCCCCCATATTTTTTTGAGAAATCAACTCTACCTTGTACGTTATATGGTATATCCCAGTTCAAAGATATTCCCTTCCGCATAATATATAGATAATCAAATCTTTCACTTGGTTTTATATCATTCTCATTTACAATTTTTGTTATATTTTTTAAAATTGAACCAAATTTCTTCCAAATTGTATCATAAGCGAAAATATAACAGAGAGGTGGATGAACTTGCCATCGAGGATTACCATCCAATCTTTTAAAGAAATTCATCCTCCTTAAATCTCTGATCTTTAAAAGCGTTTCTTTTAGATTAGTATTTCCTAAGGTTGTTTTTACTTCAATACACATAGAAACACCTTCAATGAGAAAGTATTCCGTTTCTGAAAAAATTCGAGGGTATTCGGTTGAATTCCAGATAACTATATCTTGCTCAGTTGATTCCTTTCCATCTTTATCAAATAGAATTTTACTTCTTGTTAACTCAAATTTTCTGGGTAAGAAAGATTTTAGGAGATTGATGAGAACAGCCTCATTTTCTCTTCCTTTTATTGCCTGATGATTATAAAGAGAATTTAAATTACTAATACTTTTATAAAATTTTTCATAAATTAATTCCCATAAGAGGTTCTTCTTTGATTTCATATATAGATCTTTAGGTAAAACTAATATATAATTTTGAAGTTAAAAGATATTTCTTGTTTAAACAGGCTCTAATTTAATACAAAAGCATAAATATTATAAAAAAATAATAATGGGTTAAAACTCCGGTTTTTATAATAAAATCATACAACTAATAGAGGTATAATATAAATGTGTGCGGATTTATCCTTAGTAGAAATAATAATATTATTAATTTCTATAATTGGATTAATATTAAGCATCATAAACTTGGTAAAAAGTGCATTACATGAGAAAAGATATAAATACCAGCTTAAAATCAAATTGAAAAAAGATTTGTTAACAAAATGGTTTGAGATTGCAAAAGATTTTGTAAAACTAGTAGAATTTAGTAGAATTGAGTCAACGAACACTCATAAATACTATTACTATGAGATAAAGAAGGAAAATAGTAATGAATATTTGGATTTAGAGAATAAAAAAGGTTTTATTAATAGATACGAGTATGCTATGACTAATTTTACAAAATTCTGCCAATATCCTGATGAGACTGCTGGACCCTTTGATATACCAAGATTATTAAATGTCAATAAAAATATGGATATTGAATTTATTAGTTATCCATTATCGTTAGATCCTGGAAATGAAGAAAAAATAAAAGAAGAGTTTTTAGAAGACGTTAAAAATCATGGTCAAATGAATGGTATAAGAATTAAGGGATTTCGCTGGTGGAAGATGAAAAAAATCTTAGGAATTCTTTATTGAGATTTTAACTTAAAAAAAAAATTATTGAAGAGAGACCTTTGAGTATCCTAAATTATATTATTTGAAGATAATATGATTCCATTAGTTCTCAAGTAAGAAATTCTAATTATTATATAATATAAATTATACATTTTATTGTAGTTTTTAAATCTCTAACCCTAATAAAGAATCAAATGTTAAACTTTTTGGATATTTCTGACTTCAATTTATTTTATTTAATTCTAATCCTTATTTTAGTTGGACTTAATATAGTTTTTTTCATATCTCAGAAAAGAGAAAAGTCAGCTATTAACCTAAAAATTCTCATCATTATTCTATTGGTAATTACAATAATTATTTTCGTTTCGACTTCGTTAAATTATCTTACTTCTACGGATGAATCAATAAAATCCTCAGAAAATGTACTTTTTAACAATATATTTCTATTTTTCTTTTAATATTTTAGCGATATTTTGAGTGAGCTCACATCCAACAATATCAATTCCGTTAACGAGTATAGTTAAATAATATTTGGGCCTCAAAACTGTTAAGATCAGTTTGAAAAATTTTTATAATTTTAATAATCTATTCGTTTTTAAGTTCTACCTCTTTTTTTTAGTTGTTCCATTTTTTTCTTTAATCTGTGATTTTCAGACGATCACAATTTATTTATAAAACAATGAAGGAGTAAGATTTATGAAGATAAGTATATTAAACGATGTATTAGGGCCAATTCTGCATGGACCTAGTAGTTCACATACCGCTGCTTCCTATAGTATTGGTCGGTTGACCCATATGTTATGTAAGAACGAAATAAAGGAAATTCATATTACATTTGATTCAAAGGGTTCTTTTGATAAGACATATAAATCTCAAAATGGAGATGTTGCGTTCTTATCGGGGATACTTAATTTAGGTGTTGATGTTCCTGACTTTTTTAATTCTAAAAATGTAGCCAGTGAAGAAGGAATTAGAAGTATCTTCGATTCTAAAGATATTCCTGAAGCAGATCATCCAAACTATATGTCAATTAATATTCCTGCTAAGAAATTAACAATAGTAGCGAAATCCATAGGAGGAGGCATGATTCTGATAGAAAAGATTAATAGGTGGAAAGTTAAGCTTAAAGGAAATAATTATAATATATTAATCGAATTTCTTACAAATTCCAAGGAAGAACTACTGAATTTAATTCAATCATTTTCTAATTCTCCAGAAAAAATACATATCCAAGATGATGAGAGGTATTCTTTTATTCAACTAAAGAATCCAAATAAGTTTAAAGATGAATTTGTTAATAAATTAAAATCTCTAGATTATATTTCTAATATCTGGACTACTCAACCTATACTTCTTCCGATTCATGGGACTCCGTTGTTTAAAAATAGCTTTGAGATGCTAAAGCTTGCAGTTGAGAATAAGTATTCTCTCGGAGAGATTGGGCTTATGTACGAAACAGATTTATTGAACGTAGATGAAAAATCCATTTTAGAAGAAATGGAAAAAAGGATTTTAGTAATGTTTTCTTCTATTGAAAAGGGTTTGGAAAAGAAAAATTCGTGTATGAAATTATTGGAGCATTCTGCAAGTAATATCCAAAAAAAAGAGAATCTGCTTTTCAGTTCTGGAATTAATTTAAGAAGTTCTTATAGGGCTATGGCAGCTATGGATACAGCTTCTTCAGGGGGACTGATCTGTGCGGCCCCTACAGGCGCTTCTTGTGGTGTTATTGCTTCTGTTCTTTATACACTCCATTACGATTGTAATATTAATATGAAAAAGATTATTAAATGTGCACTTGCAGCAGGAGTGATTGGTTTAATAAACGGCATGAATTCAACTTTTGCTGCTGAAATAGCGGGATGTCAAGTTGAGATAGGAATGGCTGGAGCAATGGCAGCGGCAGCAGTGATCGAAGCTGCTAATGGTAGTCCTACAGCAGCCACAGAAGCGGCAGCGATTGCATTGCAAAACACAATGGGATCTGTATGCGATCTTGTTGCGGGATTCTGTGAAATCCCTTGTCACACTAGAAACGCAGTGGCAGCGTCAAATGCGTTTATTTGTGCTGATCTTATTATAGGTGGTTATAATAATCCAATAAATCTTGATGATTCAATCCAAGCATCGTTTGAGAGCGGTAAGATGTTACCCTCTCAATTACGTTGTACTTCATTAGGAGGAATCGCGATCACAGAATCAGCAAAAAAATTGGGGAGAAAATAATCAATTTTTCATTACATTAAATTGTGTGCGATCTCGTGAAAAAAACTTTCAATGTTAAGTCCTGTTAGCGCTTCGGTTCAAAGTTTTTTAATAAATATTCTGCATTTTTTCTATGGTTTAGTTTTTCTTTCTATTTTTCATTTAATTTTTTCTTGATATTTTGAGATAGTCCACAGCCGACTATATCAATTCCGTTTAAGTTCTTCTTTAATATCTTCTTACTTCTTTTTGAACTGAAAAATTTGACAAAATAGTAAGATTTAAATTATTATCAAGCTTAATTATCAATGCAAAATCTAATAATTAATCAAATTAAAATTACTCAAATGTGAGAATTATGGTTATGGTTGTATCTACATCTTGGTTTCCAACAAGTAAATCCGCTGAAGTAGGGAAAAAATATCTTGAAGTCTTGAAACAATTTCCTCGGGATAAAACAATTTCAAAAGTTATTGTACCCGTAGGCGTAAGAACAACATCAGATGGAATGAAATCCTTTTCGATTTTTGAAGTAAAAGAAGGGAAATTAAAGGAATTCATGAACATAGCTTACAAGCAAATACTCATTTACTCTGAAATTGAGGGATATCAAACTGAAATGGAATTTTACATGTCAGGAGTAGAGGCATTACCACTTGTAGGACTTGAAATGCCTGAATTATAGATCAAAAATAATTAAATTTTTTTTATCTTTTTTTTTTTTTAATTTTTTACTGATATTTAATTGATTATTCAATATGGGGTTTTTCAAAGCAAGCACCTAACAGAATCAGCTATTTTATATTGACTACGACTTACTATGCCTTTTTCCTTTCTTTACCTAAAAATCTAAGTCTTTTCATTATTTTTAATTAATCTTTTGAAAGAGCAAGAATGATCTTATTTAGTAATTGGAGGAAATATTCATCAGACTCAAAAGTATACTCATCATAAATATGGCGATGGATTAATGTATCAACAATCCTATGAATATGTTTTTCCTTTCCCTCAAACTTAAGATCTTCTTGAGGGAACTTTTCTAAAAGAGTTTTAATAGGCTTAAAAAAAAGGTTCGTCTCGATCTGACGAGCTTCTTTGGATCTGATATCATTTTTTAATTTATCATAAAAGCTAATGTTAGAAAGAACTTCGCTTTCCATCGCAGCTAAGAATAGGCGATTTTTTCTATGATTCTCAATTAATGCTAATAAATATGTGTTTAACCCATCTGAAAAGTTATTAATTTCCTTGTCAGCGAAAAAATTTTGAGAGTTCAAATCTTCTGAAAATTCAATGGTTGATTTTACTATTATTTCTTTCAGAAGATCTATCTTCCCCTTCTTAAAATGATGATACAAGGTTCCAACACTAACGTTAGCTAGATAAGTTATATCACGGATATTTGTATTGCTATACCCTTTCTCTAATATCAATTTTTTAGCGATTTCCAGAATTTTATCTTTAGCAGACTTTTTACTCATATCTTTAATATACATATAATAAAATAAAAAACTTTCGAATTCGATTCGGTTTCGATATCTTTAAATATTATTATGAATATTTTTATCATAATAACTAGAAAGCGAATCGGTTTCTAGTATAATCATTAGAAAAAGAGGTTAAAATAAATGGCAAAACAAAAAAAGAACCAAAAAAATGAAAGAAGATCCCCTGATGCAGGTTTTAAAATCTTTAAAGACCCAGAAATGGATTGGACTTTTGCCCGTACACTCCAATACATCTATGAAAACGCAGCAGAAGTTGGAGAATGTCTCCGTGTAGCCCGTAGAATTAATGAAAAGAATAGAGAGAGCTGGATCGAAGAATGGGCTAATCTTGCCTTAAAAAAAGAAATTAAGGCCATAGAATCCCTTACTAAAGGACACAGAATTAGTGCAAGAGAATTATTTTTATGTGCTTCGAATTACTACAGAACCGCTGAATATGCAACACCACCTTCACACCCACGCTTTCATGAACTTTGGGAGAAAAGTGTTGAGTGTTTTCATAAGGCTTGCCCATTATTTAGTCCCCCAATTCAGATAGTTGAGATATCATTTAATAATTTTAAATTACCAGGGTATTTCTGGAGCCCAGATACAACTAATACTCATCATCCCACTCTAATTGCCGCAGGTGGAAACGATACTTCACTAGAAGAAGTTTTTTTCTTATGTGGACCAGCAACAGTAAGGCGAGGATATAATTTTTTTACATTTGAACATCCTGGTCATCGAGGAGCTGTTCATCTCTATCCTAATTGTACCAGACGACATGATTATGAAATACCTTATAAAGTAGCGATCGATTTTCTTAAGACATTTAATGGCGTGGATGATAGAATTGCGTTAACGGGATTTAGTTACGGTGGATATGTAGCTACTAGAGTAGCAATTTATGAAAACCGTATTAAAGCTGTTATTCCAAATACACCTATTATAGATATGGTCAAAATGCAAAAATCTTTTGGAGGTAATTCTCGAAAACGTAATCTTTTACTTAAAATTCCAGCTTCTTACCTTAATCGACTTATAGAACGAATGCTTAGCAAGATGCCATTACAATATACCCTCGCAAAATATGTTCTATGGGTATTTGGAATGCATGAACTCTCTTGGACTGAGGTTATTAAGAAGGATATGTATAAAAAGCACAATATTAAAGATCAGATTCATAAAATAAAATGCCCGGCTCTCGCAATAGTGAGCGATAGTGAAGGAGAAGAACTATTAACTCAAGCAAAAGAGTTCATTAAAGGTATTTCTTCAGATGTCAAAGAAATTTACATTTTTAATTTAGATAAAGATGGCTCAAATGATCATATTCAACTTGATAACCGAATAAGTGGAAATCAAATAATGTTTGATTGGCTTGATGAAATTTTTGATTACAACGCTCAATTGATATAGGAGAGTCTGAGAAATTTACAAAATTCAGGATTAGTATAAATTTATTAAATACATTTTTTTCTTTTTTTTCTCTAAAACTAATGAATAGTATCTAAATTTCCATTCTATTTTTCTTTTAATTTTTCTTTTATATTTTGAGAAAGCCCACATCCAACTATATCAATTCCGTTGATTGCCCATTGAACTGAATAATTTGACAAAATAGTAAGATTTAAATTATTATCGAGCTTAATTATTAATGTAAAATCTAATTATCAATTAAATTGAAATTACCCAAAGGTGAGAATTATGGTTGTAACTACATCTTGGTTTCCAGCAAGTAAAGCCTCTGAAGTAGGGAAAAAATATCTTGAAGTCTTGAAACAATTTCCTCGGGATAAAACAATTTCAAAAGTTATTGTACCCGTAGGCGTAAGAACAACATCAGATGGAATGAAATCCTTTACGATTTCTGAAATAAAAGAGGGGAAATTAAAGGAATACATGGACCTAGCTTACAAGCAAATACTCATTTACTCTGAAATTGAGGGATATAAAGCTGAAATGGAATTTTACATGTCAGGAGTAGAGGCATTACCACTTGTAGGACTTAAAATGCCTGAATTATAGCTCAAAAATAATTAAAATTTTCTTTTTTTATTCTATAAGTAAATATTGATATTATTGCTTAGATTTTTCAAACCTATAATGTTATTATTTCTATATTAATGTATTATAAAGTTGATTTAAATTGAGGATAGATTTCCACTGTCATATTTTTCTTAATGTTAACGCGTTTCAGGCATTCAAATTATACAATCAAAAGTTTAGCGGCTACGGGTTCTACAAAAGAATTCTTAAAATGCTGGAAGGGATTAAAACTATCAACACAGATAATATTATAAAGAAGACATTATATCATTTAGAAAGAGTTAAAATAAATAAGGTAGTTATGCTCCCAGTAAGTGAAAAGGAAAACGTGGCTGTAAGTGAGTGGGCACGGAATGCACCTGATATCATAATTCCTTTTTTCAATCCCCCAGAGAGGCTGGATGATAGTAAAGGCATAAAAGAGATTATAGAAAAGGCAATTTTAGATGATAATTATAAGGGATTTAAAATAATGGTATCCTTTAGAAAAAAGAAATTGAATGACAAAATCTTATATCCGGTTTTAGAAACGGCGCATGAGCATAAATTACCTGTCCTATTCCATACGGGTTATCCTCCACCTGGAACTCAGAAAAGCGTTCTAACTTTTTCTAATCCTATTGTTATTGATGAGTACGTTAATTCATTTCCGGATGCTAAAATTATCATAGCGCATATGGGATATCCTTGGGTTGATAATGCTCTTGCTTTAGCGGTTCAATATCCCAATATATATTTAGATATTAGCAATATGACCTATATGATGCCAAATCGTTTAAAGGACTTTCTGGTATATGCTAAAGAGCTTATTGGATTGGATAAAATATTATTTGGATCGGATGGGTTTGTCCCAGAAATGATTGAAATTGCTGTAAATTACTTTAATAACGTCAATTTTCTAACTAAGGAGGAAATTGATAACATTTTAGGGTTGAACGCTCAAAAATTGTTAAAAATTGAATAGAAAAAGACTATGCTGCGTTTTTAATTGATAATAATATAATTTGTTTTTCTTTCTATTATTCTTTTAATTTTTTAGCTATATTTTGAGAGAGTCCACACCCGATTATATCAATTGCGTTGATTACCCATTTAAGTTGTTATAAAAATTTATTTTTGTAAAAGTCACAATAAAAAACACGGCACACTATTGAACATGACTAATAATTCGTATGTTTCTATTGCGAGCGTAAGTATAATGCCCATAATTCCAATAATTTTAATCCAATTTAAATTATTCTTTTCTCCGTATCTTATAAAAAAATAATAGCCAATAATAGGGATAAGTATCAAACCCGTAAAAAAATTATACATAAACCAAGTATTCATAGCACAACCTAAATTAATACCCACCATGTACACTATTCCATAGAAGAACATCAATAAATACGCTGAAATATTATGAATTAAAACCATTATTCCTCCAATTAAAAGAGAATTACCGTAATTAGCTCTGCTTTTCATTCCATAAAGTGTTAAAGCTATTCCGTGAGTAATTATATAAGGGAAAAAGAAGATTGTAAGATAAACAAAGCCAAGGGTATATAACAAGGGAAGATCTGCATTTAGATTAATGTTATTTGCATTATATGTAGGAATAAAAAACGTAACAATTATTAGCCCAAAGTTAAAAAATTGCGAGACTAATAGGAATTTAGAATATTTAGTTCGACCTTTATCTTTTTGAGCAATAACTAAAAGAGCATAGTTATTAAAGACAAAAGGAATGAGCAACCATAAATAAAGTAAGTGATTGTTAGAAAACTCCCATATAAATCCAAAATTGAGATCCAACTCATGTTCACCTCATTGTGAAATAAAAATCCATTAAATAATTACTTCTTAACATCTAATTTAAAGCCATCAATAAAAAAAGTGACACTAAGAGGAGATAAAATGAGAATTCTTATGAAAATTCAATGATGAGTCGTTAATTCATTTAATTTTTCATTATTTAAGCAATAAAGGTTTTTCTTGTCAAGGGTTCTAAGATTCACCAATTGACTATCAATCAAAATCTCGAGATATTTATTCACGGTCGTGTGATGCATTCTGAGGGTTTTAGCAATTTGGGATTTTGTGCAACCTTTCGAATTTAATTTCAAATATTCGATTAGTTCGCTACATTTTACTCTTGAAATGATTTGTAATATATGGTCATTTTCCGAGGGCAATTTCGAGTCAAAATATGCGATTTGGTTATTAAACTCTTGTTTTCTTATCATATTAAACCTCAGTAGAATATTTAGGTGCCAATTTGTCAGAAAGATACTTAATCCCAGAGTTTTTGATAATTTGTTTAAATATGTTCCAGGATTATTCTTTATCTCCTCGTAAATACTACTACGGTTTAAATTGGATAAAATTGTATTTCTTGTAATCTTTGATCCTTCTACAATCATATGTTTTGTTGCCAATGAATCGAGTATTTGTTTAATACCATTATGATTTAACCCATTATCCTCTTGAAAATATCTGTTTTTGATGAAAGAAACCAAATCAGGTTTATAACATACTCTATTTTTATTTAGAAATTCCTCAACGAGAGTAAAAACTTGAGACTCCTCAATCGATAAATCCAATGAGATGGAGATTGAGGCGACTTCCTTACCTTGAACTTCTCTTTGATGCCCTTCCTTAATTAGACCGAATAATTGAGCCCCTGCAGAGATTCCAATAAAAACTGTAAGAGAAATTATGATTTTTCGATTAATTTCTAAATCCAAATTATTAAAAGTACTACATTCCATACTGAACGGATCAAAATCTTCATCTGATACCCCCGTAATAGAATTAGATGTTTCTAAAATTACTTTTAATAGGTTAGAATTTAAATAATCTGAATAATTATCTTGGTCATCAAAATCATCTATCAATTTATTAAATAAAACGTTAGGTACATAAAGAATTAGCAGTCCCGTGATAATTAGGATAATAACTTTAATTCTTCGCCCTTTGAACATAATATTAATCTCATGGTGATGCTTTGCTTAATATTTTTCTTAACAACCTAATAAATTTTATGGTGATGGTTTTCTTTTGTTTGAATTCTCACCCAAGCTAAATTCTCCCCGAAAGGTATTAATTTTTCACACAAAAGAAAACTTGTTAGGCTTAGAACTTGTGATTTCGTCGTTAATCGAAGGTTTAAAGACGAGCGATTACATAGAATAATTTATCTCTGTAATTTATTTAAAAAACTCTAAATTAATTAATTTTAAATCATAAAATCAAAATAAAAGCTAAAAATGTATTGTGATAAGAATTGAATAGAAAATGAATTTCGACTTGATATTTATAGCCTTCAATTTTTAGAGCGCAATTACCAAGTAAAATCAATTCTTATTCTTTCTTTATTATTCAAGCTCGATTTGTATGTATTTTTTTTGAAGTTTTAACATTGATTCTAAAATATTTTTTGCTTGCGATGTGCTATTTATAACTGGATCGGCAAGAAGCGCTTGTAGAGCAACTTTTTTTGATTTAGTAAGAATTGCCTCGACGACAAGGTCTTGAACAGAAGCTTGAGTCCTTAATAACGCAGCTAGACCTTTAGGATAGTCTCCAAGCGGTACTCCGTGAAGTCCGTCTTTATTAACGATAGCAGGGCATTCTACTACTAGGTCTTGGGGAAGATTTGTAATAATACCATCATTAGGAATGTTTACCGAGGTTTCTTCGTGATTATCATTAGTTATTATGCCTTCAATAATAGGAATGGCTCTTTCAGCATCGGCTTTCACGAGTTTAGCGCCTCTTCCGCGTTCTATAGTCCTTTTTATTCGACTAAAACTTTTAGCTAACTTAACTTCGTAGGATTCCCAGAATTCACGGCCATGGGGTAAGTCTGCAACTTCCCACGCCCATGATAGGTATTCCCCATAATGGTTGTCCGTCGTGTATGCATAATAATCATATGTTTCTAAAATGAATTTAATTAGAGACAGATCTGTGCTTTCAGCTAATCTCTCTAAAACCGCAGGACCTTTCTGACGAATATCTGGATAAGCATCTCTACCAGTATCGCGATATTTTGCTTCTAGAACAACTCCAAAATGATTTAATCCTCCTGTTTTAATTTCAATATTTGACATCGGCGTATCAAGAATTTTTGGGAGGATTTGAGGGGCATTATTTCCTAATTCGTGGCATAAGCCTACAAATTTTTGATTTGGAAATTTTCGCTTTATTGCCAGACAAATTCGACTCATGGGATTGGAGTAATTTATAAAAAGCGCATATGGACAAATCTTCTGAATATCCTCACAAATGTCTAAAATAGGAGGTATCACTCTCAATGAATGGAAGAGACCTCCAGGTCCACCATTCTCACCAGTAATTTGCGTGCTACCCCACATCATTGGAAATTCAAAATCCCACCTTAACAGTTTAAATCTTGGAGGTATTTCTATTGCGTTGATAACAAATGTTGCGTTTTTTAAGGCTTCTTTTCGATCTAAAGATAATTCAACGGTATAGTTTAATTTACCACTCTCAACAGCAGATTGACATGCTTGAGTTGCTAAACCTAAATTTTCTTCGTTTATATCGTGAAGGCATATAGTAGAACCATCTAAGCTCTCACTATGTATTACACTGCCCACGGAACCTAATCCAAATTGAAGAGACCCGGCACCAATCACTACTATTTTTTCTTTACTCATTATGAATCACTTATATCTAAATTTAATTTCTATAATTAAAAAATTTTTATCATAAGAGTTTATTATAATTGGGAAGATAAACATTTTTATTATGATATCTTATATATTGTTGTATAGAATAGATAAAAAGTGTGGAATTTAGAAAATGAAATTTATTGATCTTTCAATCCCTATTATAAATCCCGACGAACTTATTTTTGACCCTCCTCTTACCCAACCTCATATTGAGTATGGTAATCACGATAGAGGCGCTGAAGAAATGGGTTTTCTTTTTTCACGGCTGAAACCAGAGCATCTCCCCATTGGAAAGGGTTGGACAACAGAATCCATTACATTAGGCACGCATTCTGGAACCCATATGGATGCCCCTTGGCATTTTGCTCCTATCCAAGACAGAGAAATTGGAGAAAAAAAGGCTATGACAATTGACGAGTTTCCATTAGAATGGGGTATTGGACCGTTAATTGTCTTAGATTGTACGGATTACGAAGAAGGGTACGTAATGACGCCCGAAGATATCGATAAAAAATTAGAAGGTATAAATCATAATTTAAAAGAAGGTGATATTCTCTGCGTTCATACAAACGCCCCCAAGCACTATGGTACAAAAGAATACATAAATCATGGCGTTGGAGTTGGTAGGGAAGCAACGCTACATATTATTCGCCAAGGCGTTCATGTGGTTGGAATCGATGCTTGGTCATGGGACGCTCCATTTACTCTAACTGCAAAAAAATGGAAAAAATCAATAAAAGAGAAAAAACCTGATACATCAATTATTTGGGAAGGCCATTTCGCTGGAATAGAATTAGGCTATTTTCAAATGGAAAAAATGATGAATTTAGATAAATTACCTGCGGTTGGAGCCACAATTTATTGTTTTCCAGTTAAAATAGCTAGGGCGAGCGCTGGTTGGGTTAGAGCTGTTGCGAGTGTCCCTGATTAACGAATATTAAGAACTAAGAACTTTTAAAGCTTTTTTTTTAAAACTATTTTCTATGAGCCGAGTTGCAATTAAAAAGCTGAGAATGCCGAGAACAGCTTTAAGAGAAGCTTTTTCTCTTAATTTCATGTAAGTAGCTCGCAGAATTACCCCAAATAATATTATTCCCACTGCACATGCCAACCAAATTGTAAAATAAGCGTTAAGTTGTTGCGTAAATAGGAAAATTAGCGGGTTGTGTAGCAAAAAGACGGTAAATGAGTAATAAGAATAATAGAAGAAATATTTGTAGCTTTTAGCTGTTTTTATTTTTTCCAAAACTTCGATAAGCATAAGGGATGATAATATAATTATTACTAAACCTATGGCAGAAGCAATTGATGGGATTGTGTTAAAGATCAGAAAATTAGGGAATTGATAAAAAACACCAAAAACAACTAAAGAAATTCCAATTAATAACATATGAATTAGCAATTTGTTTTTAAATTGGTATTTCCTATCGATTTGATCTTCAATAATATTGATTTTGTAAACATATTCCCCTACTGCCGATCCAATTATAAATATACCTAGATAAATCAAAATTACATATTGATCCAAAGGAAAAAAGAGTATATGAAATAGAACACCAAATAGCGATGCTTCTCCCTCATAGGACAATAACAAATTCAAAATTAGCTGATTTCCTATTATCATAGAAATTCCCAGAAGTATTCTGAATAGTTTAGAGGTTTTCAAGAGTGGCCAAGCTAATAAAAGAGAAAATCCAATTGTTTGCAGGGCGTTCCACTCCCAAATGCTTCCCCCCCATATCAACGCATTAAAAGCATTAAAAATAAAGGCTATAATTAATATAAAGCTAGCTCTAAGGAGGTAAATGTTTCTTATGGTTGTCATACTAATCGTATCTGAGTCTTTTGTTGTGTTTTGATAATTTCTAAAGGATAACGCTGCGCTGATTCCTGAAACGAAAAGAAATCCCGTTGCACCGAGTGGTTTAAGAAACGCGTATAACCAAAATTGCAGCCAAGCGTCTTCCGGTCTTATCCACCAAAAAATTAGGTGCCCAAAAACCATGAGGAACATTGAAAGACCTCTAACGGTGTCAACGCTATTTATTCTTCTCATATTGTTAATAAAAAGTTGACATACTATTTATAGCTTTAATTCTCGAAAACGATTTTGATAATAATGTAAAAATTTTGTTTGGAAAGTAATTCTCATAAAAAGAAGCGAACTAATAGAGTTATAGCTACAATTCTTGAATAAATAAGAAAAAAAATAGAAATTTAATTTTTTTTTTATTCTTCTTTAAATATGTTCTCGACTAGTTTGTGATCGTCTTTGAAATATATTAAGGCTCCACTCCAATCTGCTAACGCATCAGCGTACTTAGCTTCAAATTCATTGACGAATTCTCTTAGATTTGACCGCACTTCAGAAGCTTGCTTTCCCTTAATAAATAACGCCCCAAATATGCGCTTACCATATTCGAGAAGGATAGTTATGTCGCCATGATCTATTGTTTTTAGTAGTTCTTGTGATTTGGTAGTTTCCTTAATAAAAGATGTGATTGCTGAAAACATACCAGAAACAATTCCGGGGTCTTGATTGTAATCTTGAGTGAAATTATAATCGAAGATACCTCGGCCGTCGTCGTAAATAATGTATAGTCCCTGTTTTACTACTTTTTCAAAAACGTAACTAAACTCTTGTTTTAATACATCAATTAGGTTGTTGTTATAGAGGTATTTAAGAGTAAAGTAAAATCTTTGCATCTCTTTTTCGTCTGTAGGTTTAATTTCATCCAGAATTTTTCCAGTCTCTAAAGAAGCCAAAATGGATTTTATTTCCTCTCGCTCATCACTCAAAATATAGTAATCAACATTTTCCTTCTTTATAATTAAATATCGCGCTTTTCCTTTCATATATTCATCGTATGATAGGAATTCAGTTACAGTAGAGAAAATCGCTTTCTCTAAATGGCGTTCGTCAATACTAATATTTTTAGCTCTAAAACCTTTTGGAAAGTAAAAAACTATTAGGCTCCAGAATATAATATTGAAGATATAATGAGTGGTTTGATAAGGAATCGCGAGTATAGATAGAATTCCAATTAAATCCGCATTAAATCCAGCAGTTCTTAAAGTATAGAAGTTAAAGCCAAAAATAGTGGTAAAACTTGACTGTCCGGTTATCCAATACGTATCTGGTGCGAAATTGATTATCCCATTTCCCCCTAGAAATATAAATAGCATAGATAGAACGATTAAAATAGGTAGAAATGTTACAAAACTCAGAAACATGCTGTTCATATATTTCAAACTGAGGTTTAAGAAGATTGAGGCAACAATTAATGAAACTGCGACTAATGCTACGAAATTGAAAAGATTCATAAGGTCAAATCCTAGACTTTGGGATAAGTATACCGGATCGCTTGGTACGAAATTAGCAGAGCCAATTATGCTCGTAGGAGTTTGAAAGATAAGGGCATATAAAGTTCCAAAAACTAGATAGTTTAGTACAAAAAATACAAAATATGCCAGGAAACTAAATACAATTCCGTAGTAAAAATTCGTAAAGTTCATTTTCTTTCTTTTTTCCTTTCTATTTTTCCACCAGTCAATTAATTTGATGAAGATCAGTAAAGAAATGGGTTCGAAGATTTTAAGAAACAAGATAAAGATAAACGAAGCCATGAGGAAATAAGCAAAGAAATATATGATTACTCCAAAAGAACTGATATCCTCAACAATGAATAATATAATGGATAAAACGGATATTGGCGCTCCAACGGTGTATAAGCTTTTGTAGGTCTGCTGTCTGATATTCTCTCCGAAATATCTTCCTCGCAATGCAATTTTAGAGCTGAAAAGGAGTTCTAAGCTAAATATGAATACTGCAAGGTAAACAAATAAGATTTCTATGAACCAACCTAAAGCAGTTTCTCCGGTTGTAATTGACACTGATTCTAAGCCTGAAATTTTGAGTAAAACTTGTAGTAAATACAGCGAAATTGGTAAAAGTACGACAAGTAACTTTAATATATCTTTTTCTCTCGACCAATCGTTTTTAAATAAATCATTTCTAATTCGTTTGTATGGACTATCGATAATGTGATACGACAATCCCTGTAATTTTTCTTCTTTTGAGCCTTTATCTTTTCTTAGTCGATTCCATACAAAAACAAAAGAAATAAACGGCGCCACGAAAAAGATAAACGGTAACGTAACGAGAGGGTAATAAGCAAATAAAGCAATGAGAGAACCGATATGTGTTATTATATAACCAATGCCCAAACCAAGATTGCCTTCCTCGCCAGGATGTAATTCTAGTTCGATTGGAGCTGTTCCTAATTGAAAGATTATAGGAAGTACCCAATATATCAAATAGAAAACCATGATTCCTAGCATTACTCTAAAATATACTTTGCCAGCAAATTTTTTCCGTATGAAAAAGTATGGTATCACAACTATAATTATTGGAATTGCGTTAAGTAAGAACAAAGCAACTATTTCGATAACATTCATTTTTATTCTCTAACCTTTTTGAGTAAATTGAAATTATTTTTTAATATTAGTATGCAAATATTATTATAAGAGTTTAGTTATTCTAATATTTTTTATTTTTGATATGATGACAGAAAATACAATTGGTATTATAGTCGATGATGATTTTGCTTCCAAGCACATTCCCCCATATCCAAAACCATCCTTTATATCTTTTGAACATCCCTTTAGGATAAGATCTATTCTTAATCATTTAGAACGGGCCAATCTATTTAAAAATAATCGTATAATTAAGGTTGAGCCTAAAATGGCTACAGAATCTATTCTAGAGCTAGCCCATTCGAAATATCATATTGAAGCAATTAAGCGCATCTCTAACGTAGGAGGAGGCTTTCTTGACGAAGAGGTTTTTGTATCAGACGATACTTACGCCTTAGCTAAAAAAGCTGTTGGTGGAGCTATAGAAGCAATAGAAGGCGTAATAAATGGTAGGTTTAATCAGTCGTTTGCCTTAATAAGACCTCCAGGACACCACGCATTCAGAGAGAAAGCATCAGGACTCTGTATATTCAACAATATCGCAAATTCTATCCTTTATCTACGAAAGCAATTGAAATTTAGTCAGAAAATTGCAATAATCGATATTGACGATCATTTTGGAGATGGTCTTGCGCAATTTTTTTACGATGATCCTTCAATTCTTTACTTTTCTATTCACGAATTTGATTTTACCGGAGGTGATTTAGGTATGATTGACGAACTTGGAATAGACGAGGGAATTGGTAAAAATATTAACTTTCCCGTGCCAGCAGGCATAACAAATAACGATTTTTATTATTGTCTTGAATTGCTCGACCCTATAATTAAAGAATTCAAGCCAGAGCTTATCATTGTTGCCGCGGGCTTTGATATGTATTTCGCAGATCCTATTGGAAACTGTTTATTGACTAGCATTGCATACAATAAATTTGCTGAAAGACTATTAAAAATTGCAGAAGAAGTATGTAAAGGAAAAATATCTTTCATTCTAGAAGGAGGATACAATATAATAGGATTACCTTATTGTGTTCACGCCGTTATCAAAGCTCTATTAAAGGAAAAATACGAGCCTCCTGAATTTGAGAAAAAATTTTCATTATCGGACGAATCTAAAAGAGAGGAGTTAGAAAAAATCAAAACTTTTCTCACAGATTTATTACAAACTCTTTGGGACAAATAAACCGTTAAAAATAAAAATTTAAAAATAAAAAGAACTTTATACAAAATTCGCTAACTTTAGCGCAAAAGATTGAACTGTAAACAAAGCGTCTCTAGGTCCAACTTGAGGGTTAATGTAGCAAATAAGTGCGCCCGTTCCACCTATAGGGATTGGTGCTATAATTAGGTGTCCTTTTCCTGTGATATTCGTACCTATCTTTCGCTCTTCAGTATTCTCTACTATCATATATTTAATTCCTTGGAGCGAAATATTTGACATTCCCCTTTGTCCAAGTTCAAGTTTTGCTTTTAATAATTCATTAACCTTGTCTAAATCGCTGGAGAGATCCCAGTTCTGGGTTTGAGTAATTAAAGATCCAGATTTATTAATAATGGCTACTCCAAAAACATTCTGCTCTGCATTTAGAAGTTCATTTATAATAGTTTCAATTTCTGTTGACATTATTCATTATTCCCAAAATTTTTATTATGATTTTATTATATAACTAATACAAACAATTTATATAAAAAATTAATTTTTACTAAACGGTGAAATAATTGGCTTTTAGATTATTTAAAAAATCTGTTATGATGGTTTTACGGGAGAAAAAGCAATTTATAGTTTTTTGTTTGATGTATACCTTCTTAATATTTTGGACAAGTTATTCAATCGAGTTGGTAATAAAGACACCAAGTTTAGGTCTCGCGAGCACAAGTTTCTTCATGGCTTTAGGCGTAGGAATATTTTTATCTTTACTTTATGCTTGGTTAATAGTAAGACGTAATTCGAAAACTATAGCAACTTTGAAATGCATTGGTTGGACGAATAAAGATATTAACTCGTTAATTTCGGGATTTATTCTATTCACAACATTCATGGGCTTTTTTATTATTGTTGAGGTATTATTTCATTACGCAGCTTTTTTTGTGTACATTAACCCAACAAGCCCAACGGTACCTTTAGTAAACCTTTTACCGGTTTTTGTAACTTTTACAATTTTTCTATTTTTCCAAATTTTGGCGATTTTGTTAGCTAATAGAAAAATCTTGAAAGTTAGACCAATTATCGCATTAAAGAGGGTAGGTGTATAAGGAGGGAAAAAAATGCCTGTAGATAAAGATACTATGATAGAAGCTATTGATGTAAATAAAGAATATCGGCGATCTGGTGCGATTATTCGCGCTTTAGCTGATATTAACCTTACAATTAAATCAGGAGAATTTATTTTAATTCAAGGTCCAACGGGTTGTGGTAAAAGTACGCTCCTCAACGTATTAAGTGGTATTGACTTACCAGATTCGGGAAAAATAATATTTGATGGCGAAAATATTGCTAGAGCGCAAGAAGCAAGACTTAGCAAACTAAGAAGACAAAAAATTGGTTTTGTCTTTCAAGATTTCAACTTAATTCCTACTTTAACTGCTATTGAAAATATCTCGGCTCTATTGTGGCCCACAGTTTTAAGAGAGAAAGAAATCGAAAATCGAGCAATTGCAGCGCTAAGAGACGTCAATTTACTTGAAAGAAAAGATCATTATCCCGTAGAAATGTCTGGCGGTGAAAAACAGAGATGCGGTCTCGCAAGGGCGATTATCCATCGTCCAAGGGTAATTTTAGCTGATGAACCAACGGGTAATCTTGATCCTGAATCTGAGAAGCAAGTAATGGACCTCCTAAAGCAAATTAACAAGGATATGGAAACCACGATAATAGTAGTAACCCACAGAGGTTCCTTAGCTTCTTACGCTAATAAAATCGTTAAAATGGATAAAGGGGCAATTATCAACATTAAATAAAAATCTTTTATTTAAAACTTTTTTCTTTAAATTTTTTTTTATATCGCACGACAACTCTAAGATAGCTTAAGCATTCAATGAATCTAAGTTGTTTTTAAAGAAAAATTATAAATTATTCTATAAGGATTCCTAACAAGATAGTAACAACAAAAACAAAATTTTAAATATACGAATCGTGTTTGAATTAGTAATAAAAATTATTAATTTGATCAAAATTATTTCAAAAATACGATAAAGAGGAATGATTATATGGGATGGGGACGCGTTATAGGATCGGGCTGTCTTGGCATGTTATGTTTGATTCCTATGGCTTGGATTAGTTTTTCATTTTTAGATTTGACGAGTTCAGTTACTGGTGGCTTAATCACTAATTTAAACGACGCAATAGCGTCTATCGGAATTTTACTAGGTATGGGTGCTGTTGGAGATATTCTCAGTTTAGTTGCAGGTGCCTTTCTTGGCCTAATTTTAATCTTACTATTTCCTATTCATTGGTGTATCTTTTATAGACCTGACGATGTATTGCTTCTAATTTCTGTCATTCTTCCTTGGATTTTATGCTGCACGATTACTAGCGCGATTTTTTCGCACTCTCCTCGAGGTGGGATTCATACTAGTCTTGCGATTGGTATTGGTTATTTAATTCCCGCCATGGTTATATATTTATTAATACCTTTAATTCCTGGTGGTTTTGGTTCGATTATCGCAGGAGTAGTGGATGGAGCAGTATCGGGTCTAACAGATTTACCCTACTTGCTGGCGGTTTTTACGGCGATTTTAGAAGGGTGTCTTGTGGGGGCTGTGTTTGGAGGATTTATTGGAAGTTTAAAATACAAAAGTACGGCTCAACATAAAGTGAGTAAATCAAAAGGAAAGGCAGAAGAGGTAGAAGAACCATCTTTAGATAGTTCAGAGCTATGCCCTAATTGTAAAGCCAAATTGGTCCCTGGAAACGAGTTTTGCACCAATTGTGGTTCAGCAATAAAAGCGAAATAAATCAATTTAGATATATTTTTTATTATTTTTTTTATTTTTAGATATCTTTTTTCTTTCGAAAAAAAATCTTAATTTTAAAATTAATTAAAAATTGTGATAAAACAGAGATTTTAAAATGTTTTATTTTCATTATATGCATAATTGAAAAAAGCTATAAGTTAAATTAATAGATGTCAAAAACTGTAAAGGGAGTAATCTTCTCCCGCTTAATTGTTTTGTTTGCAGCAATTTTGGTACCAATAAGCATTTTTTTGATATTTTCCATTGTGGATTTTAACTTATGGTATTCAAACGACCCAGATTTAAATTTTTGGATAGTTAAGATTTTAAGTCCGATTGTGTTTAGCGTTTCTTGGTTATTTTTTATAATTCTATTTGCAAACCGATTTGCCAATACGATGGATTCGTTCGACGAAAAGATTAGCGTAGTTCCCTCTAGATTAAAATTCTTTTATGGGATTAATGCCGTTTATGTCCTTTTTATTTTTGTCTTTCCCATAATAACACCCATAATCGCTGTTTTAAGTTTTGCGTCTTTTGCATGGCGTTTAACCACTTTCAGAAAAGAGAGTTGGGAAGACGATTCGAAAACCTCGTTCTTAACAAAATTTGTTATGGTTTTAGCATCAGTAATCCCAATTTTCTGCACTGTAAGCATTATTCCAGAGTATTTAGAGCTACCTTTATTTTTATGGAATTCCGTCTGGCTTTTTTTAATTGAATATCTTTATATGATCTCATATTCATTATTCACGGCTTTATCAATTGGTTCGCTAATTATATTGTTTTCTAACTCAGGTATTAGTGAATACGAGCAACTTTTTGTAGATACCAATCAAAAAAAAAGTTTTGCGCACATAAAGATTTTAGTAGTATTTCTCTTTGGATTTTTTCTGTTTTTAGATTATAATGATTACCCGATTATCGATTTGTTCTATACATCAGGCCTAATAATAGTTATTTTTACTTATTTTGTTAACTTAATTCGAGGGAAATCTAAATACGGAAGTTTTAAAAGCTATTTTGTTGGTTACCTCATCGCAGCAATCTTCATTGGTTCAAATGTAATAATAGCTACTGAAGAAGTCTCAGAATTTTTAAGAATTTGGAGCTTGTTGATGTCAGCAATATTATATATTTTTGTTCTATTTTACACGTTTGCAACCATTGAAGATTAATTTTCTTTTTATTTTTAATATTAAGGTTAACTTAATATGTCTATGTTTAGTCTATTTATGAAAGAAATTAAGCGAAATCAGATATAAGATTTTTTGAATTTATATAATTTGCGTTTTTAAGGAAAATTAATGTCATTATAAGTGAATATCTAAACAATAATGCTAGATAGAATAAAAAAAGCGAAACTTATTGCTACTAAAACTCTTGATTTTGAAATTTCTAATTGCCTAGAATATAAACTATTAAAAATATAGATTTTATTTATTATTTTAATAAATTAATTTTTAAAAAAAAATTTAATGTGATCATAAATAATGAAAAAAGTAAGCACTAAAACCTTAATGGTTTTAACATTAATGATAGCTTCTTTTGCAGCTACACCAATGATGGTAGCTGGATACGATTACGATAACGACTATGGTTTTGATCAATTTGGAGACATAGGAGACATAGGAGCAGCTGATATCGTTTCTGGATTTTCAGGTGGTTTTGGAAGTATTTTTAGAGGATTAGGTTACGGAGGAAATTTACTAGCAACTGTTTTTGACATGTTATTTATGCAAGTCTTAACCAACTTCAGCGGTAAGGAAGTTTTACCTGGAGTCTACGTGTTAAGCGCATTCAAGGAACAAACAGTTTCTGGTAATAGAACATTTTTCGCAGGCGAAAAAGAGAATTTTATGGTCCCTTATGAATACTACCTATCAAGTGGAATCGATGGAAACACAGATGGTTACGCTTATTGCGAAGTTGAAAAGTCTGGGGCTTACAATTTTACTTTAACCTATGGTGCTGGAGTTACTTTGGTTATTTGGGACAACGATAATTCTTTTGTTAATGCAGTAAAAAAAATAATCAAATTTTTCCATACTTTAAGACCTTACATGGAAGGGGAAGGTTCAATGTCAGAAGAAATTCCCGAAACACTAATAAGAGAAGGCATCGAATTAATTACTTGGTTCTTAATTCACATCAACGACATCTTTACCGGAGAAGAATTATTTGTTTTAAATCCTATATCTTGGCAAAAGTTAGAAATTCAAACTGGTCCAGGGTTTAGTATTACCAAAGAATGGAAAGTTACAGGAAACGACTGGCATATTGGTCCAGGAGATGCTACAATTGTATCTTTAGTTGGTGGACCTGAAATACTTGATGAATGGAATGCTACAGCAAATGATAGAAACGATAGTTACATGAAATGGTTGTTAACCGAAACTGACGATGTTGCTCTTATCGATACTATTTTCACTTCGTTTACATTTGATTTAATTCAATTTTGGGTTAAAAATTTTGAAATACATATTGATGTTGGAGCAATCATGAGCATGGTTGGCGGTTCAAGTGATCCTATTAACCCTGCCGAAATATTTCAGGGATTAGATATTGAATTTTACTTGTTCACGCATCATTTAGCAGGCACTTTCTTATACAACGATACTAGTCCTGATGGTGGAATTACACCTCCCGACGGCAAACTCTCTGCAAACTATGTACCAATAGTTAATGGTACAGGCGTTCCTTTATTGGATGAGATGGGAGATCCCGTAGAGGTCCCATATAGTTCAGAACTTACCCATAGATTAATTTTAGGCACTGTTGGTGATTTCGATTTTATGTTACCTGCTAAGGATGGTAATAAAATTTCGTGGGGATTAAAAATGAATCAAGCAACTATAGTTCCTGTTCCAATTGGAGTTGATTTAGATTCGTACTTAGGAGCTTCTGAGGAATCTCTTGCCTACATCCAATTCGGATTTACTTTTGAACCAAAATTCATTGATCTTCCCGCTAAGGATGGAGGAACTGTTCCTGTTTTACATGGCGCTGTTAAATTAGATCAATTTTTTGCTCCTTGGAACGATCTTTCAGCACCCCATTCTAATAATGCAATCGCTGGTTTAGACCTTGCCATAATTTACGTCTCAACTGTACTGCACTTCCACCTTAAAGTCGATACTTTAGGCGCAGATCCAAACGATATTTTAGATCCTGCCGATGATTACGATAATTCAACTCATAAATTAAAGATAGGTAATTACCTCTCTCCTAAAATCAGAGACAAGTTAGACTTTGTTGACATTGCTGGACCCGAATATATTTATGGTAGTATTATAGCAAACGATACTGCTCCAGCAAGCACAAGCATACTTCCAGTTGCGTTATTTGAAGCTGAGGTGGATAAACATGAAACATTCGAAGGTACACCTGGTGAAGTAGAAACTTTTGCTGCTGATATCAAGTTGAACGTGAGTTTCAACGTTATGGTTTATGCCGTATGCTTTCCAGAATTCGAAAACGGAAACGGAATTTGGCATGACCCAACGTTCAGCGTCTATATGGTGTTCGAAGCTAAGGGTTTCTGGGCGTTAATTTTACTCATTGCTGGTGTTGGCTTAATTGGTGTTGCTACCATCCTAATCAAAAGGCGTAAGGACAATAGATTTTAAATCTCAACCAAATTAATAATTTTTTTTTATTTTATTTTCTCTTTTTTATCAATTTTTTTGACTTTAAAGAAAATTTTAAATTCTGAGTTATCAAAGTGATATTAAACAATTGTTATTGTTACAAAGCAAAGAAGGTTACGAAATGCAATCCAAATTAAACGATTCATATCAAGTTGATGAGAAGAAACGCTGGTTCCAAAAATGGTGGCCATCGAATGTTCCACACAACATAGATTTCAAAGAAAAATCTTTA
>JAHQWH010000090.1 GCA_029856105.1 Promethearchaeia archaeon
TCCTCGTTAAAGTGTTTACATACTTTGAAATTATCTATGGACATCTCAAAAGAGGGGACTTTGTCAGGTTCTTCAAAATTTAAAACCTTACGTATTCTTTCTCTACTATTCATAATAATTCTCCTTTAAATTTAACCGCTTAAATTTCACTTAGTTAATATCTTCAACAATTTGATAAATATATTAGGGTTTTTTAACGAAAATTTGATTAAAAAAGTAAAAACTAAGGGCTTTTTTAATAACTTGAAAATTAAATCTTTTGGGAAATCCATATCGCCATAGAGCGTTATAATATGCTCAATTTTATTTTCTTTTACTATTTTAAAGAAAACTTCGAAATCTTTGTTCGTTAATCTTTCTAAAATAAGCCGTATAACGTAATGCAACTTTAATTCTTTACCGATTGTTCTCAAACAAGGCTTTTCGTAATGCTTTTTAATAAACCTTTTTGAAAAATTATTCTGTTTGAAACTAAGTTTAACGCAATTTGAAGCGTGCTTCGCAGCAGTCAATAACATGACAATACCCCCTCCTGTCGTGGCTTTAACTTGCCCCGCTGCGTCCCCTAACAATAAAACATGCTTAAAAGCGCTTTTATTCATAATTCCGTACGGGATAATCCCTCCTTGCTGATCTATCTTATTGTTGATATCTATACCTAGCTTCTTTAAATAAATATGGAAACATTTTTTTACATTTTTAGAGGACGCTATGCCGATTCGGTAAACATTATTACCCTCGGGTACAATCCACCCAAATAATTGTTTCCATAGAGGGTGAAAGTACATAACCGCTTCGTTTTCATGAAAGTTGCCTTTTATTCTAATTTGAGCAGCATAAAGAAGCTTATTTTTCACTTTCAAATGTTTACCTACCGAAGTTAACGGCCCATCACACCCGATTAGCATCTTAGCTTTAATCAATCTTTTAGATGTATCAATTAACACACATTTTTGGCCATTCTCTACGCCGTATCTAAACGATCTAAACCTTTCGCCAAGGTAGTAAGTTATATTGGTTGCAATTTTATTTTTACCGTAATATAAGCGATCTAGAGCAATTCTATTGATTACAAAAGGATGTTCGTTACCAGAAAGTTTAATGAAATTTCCCGAGGGATTAATGATTTTTGCCGTCTTAACTCGATTTAGTACGATCTCTTCAGGAAGCTCTATTAATTGGCCTAATTTTTGAGATATAATTCCAGCGCATTGAAACGGTAAGCCAATATCTTTGTGTTCCTCGATAACAACAATATTAATGTTTGATTTAGACAATAAATAAGTTAAGTAATTTCCCGCTATACTTGCGCCAACAACGCATAAATCGAAATTTTCGATATTTCTTCCTTCCATTATATTATAAGATGTTATGTTTACTACAAATTAGAATTTTTTGAAAAATAGTAAAATCATTCATTGCGATATCCTAGATCCATCATCATGCCGTATACTATGCCTAACGCAATACCGTTAAAAACGGGATTATCTTCAATTAACAAATCGGTCCTTGGGATTAACATAGGCATGATTTGTTCGAGTACATATCTCGTTTCTGGTTTTTTACTGTAAAATTTAATTATCGATTCTCTAAATTCTTCCATAAAAGCTTCGTGCTCTAACAGCATTTTCCGAACGTTTTCTTTTCCATTAATGACTCCAAAATGACCAAAACCAGCTTTGGAGGGAGATAAGCTCTTGAGGTTTCTTAAAGTTGCCATGTATTCTTCGTGATTATAATAAGTAGGCATGGATGTTGGCATAGTTATTAATTCTGACGCGTGGTAAATTGTACCAACGCTTTCTCCAAGTTGTATGAAGTCAATTAAATTATCCTTAAAAAATATAGGACACTGGTGATCTGGAGTGTGTCCTGGAGTTTTTAGAATACCCAATTTAACTTCTGAACCATTAATCGAAAAAGAATCGATAAAATCGAGTTTATTTGCTTCTGAATTGAAGTTTGTGCTAGGTTCTACTATTTGAAATGCACTTTCCTCAATAGGATTCATCGAACCTATTAAATTTCCATAAGTTCGCTTTCCGCGAGCCAAATGCTCTTCGTAATTGTTAAGTAATTCTTTAGTTTTTTGGTTTGTAAGGATTTTAACTTCGGGGTTGTAATCCTTTAAAGTCTCGTAAAGCTGCCATAATCCTCCGTTATGATCAAAATGGTGATGAGTTGTTGTGAGGTATTTAAACGAAGATAAGTCGATTTTCAGCTTTTTTAAAATTCTAATTAATTTCTTCGTATCTAACGACGACCCGCAATCGATTAACACAGAACCATTGTCAAATTGCCCGACGAAAATAGAAAGCATTCGAGGCGTTCCGTAAGCTTTTACATCTATATGATATAAATACTCGTTAATCTTCCCAGTTTCAATGGTGATTAAGTCTTGTACCATAAAAATAATAAGAAAAAATCGAATAAGAAGTATTTTATTTGATATAAATAATTTAAAAAGGTTTTAAAAAAATTGATTAAATATTTAATTTTTGGCGCCAAAAATTCATTTTTTGTCTGAGGTCTTCTTTTTCCGGTTGACTAAGTACATATGTTTTACTCCTTAGAGTTGTGCTGGTATTATGAATGTTCTTTAACACGCTGTTATATCCAGTTTCTTTAATATATTCGCTCTGAAACTTTTCAAGAGCAGAAGAGAGTTCAATACCCATCAAAGAGTCAACATTATCAAAGATTAGGTCAAATTGTTTTGTTAACAAAGATTTTTCCCCAGATGGCGTTGTTTTTGGAATAGGTGCCTCTTTTTCAGGTGGAGCAATTACTTTTGGTATCTGAACTATTGGTTTTAATTTTACGTGTTCTTTTTTGGGTTCTTCAGCGATCTTAACGGGTTGTTGAGCTAATTTCGGTGGTGGAGTTTCTTGTACAATTGATGACTTAATAGCATGCATTACTTCCTTTCTCGCACCCATCCAAGATTCCTCAAGAATGGGAACAAAGATTTTGATATGTTCTTCTATAATACTTCCTATTCCAGCAATCTCAGTTATAGATTCCCCACGGACTTCTGCTTTTGAAAGCACGCATACGATTACCTCTTCGTAATCTCGATTTATACCCCATAAATTTTGCAAAGCACGGTGTCTATAATCTACATTATCCATTTTATCGAACTGTTGGATTACAGCTGCGTGTTCGGGGTTATTGAAATCTATATTTGCGGCTATTCTGAAATTTATCCTTGAAGGGCGAGCCATTATTGCATCAATATCTACATCGCTTATTTGAGGGGCAACGAGTAATACTCTCATTTTTGCTTTTGTGATCTCGTCGCTAATGTGTGCCTTAGCGGCTTCAGGTGAGCGAATGAACCAAATATCTTTCATTGTAATTGATTTCCCGGTTTTTGCTTGCTCCCAGAATTCACTTGTGACTTTTTCGGATCTTTCGAGTTTATTCAATATATCATCAAGCGTATTATCTAAAGTCGAAACAATTTGATCGTAAAAAACATCTTTTAAATTGCCAAGCGATTGAAAAGTCGTACCAGAGATTCCTTCTATTTTTTCTTCAGCCATTTGTATTGCTTTATTAAAGTTTTCAGTAATATCCCCGTATATCTGTTCTTTATCTTCTTCTACCTTTGAAGTAAGACCATCAATATTTTCAAGCGCGCTTTTTAATGATTCTTTCAATTTTGTTATTAATTCAGAATCAACGCCTTGAGTCGCTTTTTTAAGCTCGTCAGAGAATGCAACTTGGCTTACTGATAATTGCACATTGATATTATCAGAGATATCTTTTAATTTTGCGTTAATAACCTTATCAATCACTTGTTCAACAGTTTGGGAAATTACTCCAAGACGTAACTTCTGCAGATTTTGAGAGACCGTTGATTTAATGTTATTAAATTCGTTCTTCAAATCGCTAACCTGTCCCTTAATGATTTGGGACGTCTTTGTGTTAATATCATCAAATCTTTTACTAAGATCGGCGATTTGGGGTGAATCTATAACCGAACCAGTGGACCCTTCGAGGCTTGAAATTTTATCTGAGATCCCTCTAATTTGATCCATTACTACCTTTGTCTCGTCAAATTCTTTCTTCTGTGATTTCATCTGTGTTAGCATGTTGTCTTTTAATTCTTTCATTAACTCAGTATTTATGGGCTTTCTTTCAACTTTAACTTCAACCTCTCCAGACTCTGATTCTAATTGTGCAAAGGATTTTTCCAGTTGGGTAGGTATATTGACTTTAATATCTGAGATATATTTATGAAATTTTTGTAACTGGCTAACTAAGGCTGCGTATGGCGGTAAAGCGCTATAATGTGGTTTTGCTCCAATGATATCCTTAAATAGTCCCTTTTTAACAAATTTAGTCGCCATCTCTTGGCATTCAGCTTTAGGTTTTCCCGTTAAAATTGCCATTTCGCCTATACTAACGGCTTCACGACCCGTGATTCTGAAATACAATTCAATCTCGTCGTCAGATAGATCGATTTCGCTCAAAACTTGTTTTGTAAGTTCTTTTGAATAGGAAACGTCTTCTTTTTTGAGCATTTCCTTTATTTCAAAATTTTCGACTTCTAAATATTGATTGAAATAAACAATTAAATTATGTTCAGGGGATCCATGTACAACTTCTTTTTTAATCGGAAATTTAGAAACATCTTGGTATTCCTTCTTGGTTATTTTAAAAGGTATTTCCTTCAAACATAATTTACAGGTATATGGTATCTCTACTTCTTCATCATCTTTAAATAAATACAATTCTTTACTCCTCTCGTTTTAGTTAATTGGTGATTTAAAAAGTAATTTTTTCTGGAAAGGATATTTCCAATAAGTTTAAGGCCTTTTTAGCGATTTCGTAAGTAATTTTTCCATCCGTTTCTTCCTTTCTATAAGCTTCTCTGATTTTTGGTAGTAAATATTCTGGAAAAATTGTTAGTGGTTTAATGTCCGTAAGCAAACAAATCCAACTTCTTTTATTTTCGTCTTTAATTTCAGTAATCACATTTAATTTTTTCAAATTGTCAAGCAAGATTTCCGTGACTGCGAATTCTGAAAAGATTTTTGGTATTTTATCTAGTGGATAATGATTCGAACGCATTAAGACGAAGAAATCATAAACATCAGGGTTAAGTAATATTGAAGCCAATTTTTGGGTATTTTCAAAAGGTTCTGCATAAGGATCGTAATTTATGAAATAGTCTGTAGATTTTTGCCTAAATAAAGGTAATAACTCGTTGTCTGTGTCCTTAAAATGCTTTAAGAGACTCTCGTTGGGAACGCGGGCTACAATTAAATCTTTGACTAAAAATAGATACTCTCCTTGATTTGTTATCACGCCAGTCTTTTTATCTTTCTCACCTTTTACCCAATCACGCCTTACTAAGTTCAATTCAATAAAGGGTCTAAGCAAAATATCAATATTAGCAGTAGGTTTCATTTTTTCAACTATTTTTTTCATTTCGCTTTTTGAAATGGGTTGTTCTCTTAAAATCTCTAAGATTTTTAACCGTTCGTCGCTATTATAGATTAGAGCTACTTTTTGAAGTTTGTCTAATTGGCTTAAACGCTCAATTTGAAATATAGTATACTTTAATTCGTTCATTAAACGGACGTTTACGTTGGAAACTAAATCCAATTGCCTCATATTTACAGCTTTAGTTAATTTTTCAAAAATAGTGTCTAATCTTTTTGCCATATC
>JAHQWH010000091.1 GCA_029856105.1 Promethearchaeia archaeon
TAAAAGAGTAAATCTACGTTATATAAGTAAATCTTGCGTTGTTCGAGAAATTTTTCGCGATATTGCTTTTGTCCGCCTAGATCCCAAATTGATATGGTCGAGTTTTGTTCTTCAAATATCTTTTCTTCCGTTCTTGCTACTCCTTTGGTCGGTAACGCCTT
Organism: Promethearchaeia archaeon; assembly: GCA_029856105.1. Taxonomy (GTDB): domain Archaea; phylum Asgardarchaeota; class Lokiarchaeia; order Sigyniarchaeales; family SOKP01; genus SOKP01. The sequence goes on from JAHQWH010000091.1 coordinate 162, forward strand.
AATAATCTCAGAATATCGCTTTTTAACCGCATGGAGAAAACTCGTTTTCCCTACCTTATCTAAACCGGTAAATAAAATTTTAATTTGTCGTTTTAGAGAAAAAGGGTCCTTTATTTCACTTGTAAATTCTAACAATTCTTCTCTTAATTCATTGATGATAATTTCATTTTCTTCTAGAGTTTTTGCTAATTGAACTTTTGAGGCAGCATTATCGATAATTACTCTTAGATATTTCATGTTTTCGTAGAAAAAAACCCTATCTTCCTCGTTTATTAACACTGTAATTGTAGCCGCTTTGGCATTTCCTCTTGCTTCGGGATCAAAAATTAGAAAAAAGTAAGTTAATCCATTAAGTTTTAAATCAGGAAATGGTAATATTCCAAAATAGTTTATTTCTGTAGATGTACTATTTTGATACACTGAATCGCCCATTAATAAGCTAATCGTTTTCATTGCAATTAATAATCGCGAAGACTCGTCCATATTACTTGGCCAATATATCTTTGGAGTTGGACCATCGTCGTCAAACAAACTTAAAACAATTGACTTAATGATCTCCGTTTTTGGTTTCGACATAATTCTTTGAAGTGATTTTGATTGTCATCAAGATTTAAAAGACATTAAGTAAAGTAAGGCTGCTATTAAATCAAAAGATAAATATATATTTTTCCTAATTCTTCTAAATCGATTTAAAATAAATATACTAATATACTAATATATCAAAAAAGAATCCTCTATTAAATGTTTATTAAATGTTTTTAAGATTAACAATAATTTTTCTATAACATACCTTATTCTTAAAAGCTGAGAACCTTAAATAAAAAAAAATTGTTTTTAACAAGATTTAATAAAAGATAAATAAAAATTTTTAATGAAAATAATTACTTTATTTTATTATAATTATTTAGACAATTAACTTTTTATTATGTTTGAAAATAAAATCGTTCATTCTTTACCAGAAGTGTTATACAAGGATAAAGAAGCTGGAATAGTTAAAAAAAAAAGGTTTGAACCTATCCGTATATATAATTCATTACGAAAGGAAACCGAACTTTCAGAACAAGACGCTGAAAAAATTACTCTTGATGTTTTTCGTTTTGTAACATCATCAAATCTTAAGATTCTTACAGCACCCCTCATAAGAGAGCTTGTTAGTTATTCTTTATTGAGATTTGGGTTTGAGATTGCCCGCCTACAGAATACGCGAATTGGATTTCCTTACAACGATTTAAAGGATAAAATATCTGAATGCGACAATATTGCTGAATTAAAAGAATTTATTTATACTTGGGTTATAGAGGAATTCAACGAAGTTAAGAAATTGATAGAGAATTCAAACATTTCTGATTAATATCTCACATTTTTTTTATAAATTTAAAAGCTCCGATTAGCTTTTTGTTATGAGAAAAGTAGAGATTATTGGATGGTATCTACGGAGTTTTTAATTTATTTATTATTGTATAGATAATTGAAACTACTAGATAAGTTGGAATTACAAATATAGCAATCAAAAAGAAAAAAGGCTCGTCTCCACCGATTGTCGTATTAAAAAAATCAGAAAAGATGGCATAAACAAGATTATGTAGAACAACAGAAGCAATCCAAGCTATAATAATAATTGCTACTTTCTTCCAACTTAATAAAAACCATTTATCTAAATTACTCATTTTATATAGATAAAATCAATCAATTTATTCTTTAAAACTTATGTTTTATTTATCCTATTTTATAACATTTTCTTTCTTTACGACACTTTGATCATTATATCATTACTCTCCTTTCATTATTAAAAGCATCAACTTAATTTGCATTATGTCTAGAGTTTATTCTTCGCCGTTGATGAAGAATTTTTTCTTAGAGATCTACAACTTATTAAAAGACACGGATTCGGCTGTAACCGAAATATGGTTTGAAATATCAGAAATTGAATTTTTCAAAAATTTTAGCGATTTTGAACTCCGCGATTTTTTAGATAAGTTTGATTTTATCTCAATTCAGAAAGGAAACTATGTTCATTACATAGTAATAAATAAAATCGTGTTTATTACGAGATGCCTTCAGTTTTTAGATTTAGACGTTAATCAACTCTCATATCTATTAAACTTCGCTGGTTTTGAAGTTTTAATCAAAGAGATTTTATCTCAAAACAATTATAAAACGACCAAAAATTTTAGGTTTTCAGATAAATCTGAGCTCAAATACGAAACATCTCAAAAAAGGTATGAAGTCGATGTAATAGGCATTTATCAAAGTTATATATTAGTAATCGATGGTAAGATGTGGAAGCGCAAAGACTCTTACAGTGCAATGAATAAAGCCGCAAACCTACAATATCAAAGAGTAATAGCATTAAAAAAGAATCCTGAAATTCTATCAAATTTAATACAGAGCCTATTAGGAATGAAATTTAACTTTCGAAAAAAGTTACCATTTATCTTAATTCCCGTTATGGTTACGTTAGAATCAAATTGGACCAGAATTAACGAAAATTACGTTCCATTAGTAGGAATAGATAATTTCAATTCGTTTCTGCAAGAATTAAGAATCAATTTACAATATTTTAAAACTATCGAAGTCGATAAAATTTTCGTTCAAAAACAGTTAGTATAAGATTAGAGCGTATCTCTATTTTAATAACCCTAAATATTGTTTAACTTGTTTTTTTACTATACTAACCGCAAAATATATTATTCCTGATTTAACGCGAGGATGTGAAAGAATTATTAAAATCATGTCATCTCCAAGTGATTCTTTTGAACCAATGGGTGCGAGGTCTAAAACTCCATCAGATCCCCTTATGGAAATGTTCAGCAAGGTTCCAGCGCTTAAGCCTTTGATTATGTCATCTCCAATCATGGATAAATTCTGACCAATTGTTGCAAATAAAGTTTCTGAAATTCTTGATGAAATTGCCGAAGCGAGAATCGTACCATCGCCTTTAATGATTGCGGAGGCTTCAATATGTAAATCCAGCTTCAACAAATCCTTTAAAATTTCGTTCATGCTGGAAGGAGGAATTTTTTCTTCTGGTTTTTCTTGAATAGCTAACTTTTGTTTTTTAACAGATTCTAATGGTTTAACGGTTATTTTTTTAGATAAAAATGATAATACATTTGACATATCTTCTTCTAGTTGCTTTTGCTTTAAAAGCACAGATTCCTTTTCAGACGGGGATACGGTTGATTTTTGAGAGCTCCGTGGTTTCGTATCAGCACGTCTCCTAACTTGTCGGGGTGCTCCGAAAACGCCTTTATCCGAAATAATTGATCCTTTATAGGGTTGAGGTGTAATTTCTTCTAAAACATCTGTATCTTCTTCATAATCATCTTCCAGTTCGTCTTCTACGAACTCTTCGACGTCTTCGTATTCGAGGGGGGTTTGGGTTTCAATATGATTATCCTCAATTTCGTTTAATTCATCGGGTTTTGGGATATCTTGTAGGTCTAAATGAACTGGTTTAGACACTTTTTTCTTATCAGGAATTCTTTTTTTAGGTTTAACTTCTTTTTTCTCCTTTTTACTAGGATCAATTCTAATTCTTGGAGGTCTGCGGGAAGTGGGGAGTAGAGCGCCGCATTTTCGACAAATATGACCGCTCTCTTCGTTATTAGTCGCACCACAATTAGAACAAATGATCATTAGGATTATCTCTTTTATCAGTTTTTAAAATCAGATATAATATTCATATATAAAGTTTTTATCTATATATAAGTATAAAAATTCAATTTTATTAATGTTAGCTAAAGCAAATTAAAAATAAAAGGAGTTAACTATAGAGGATTTCTTTTAATAAATTAGCAAAGCAATCAAAATCTTCTTTGTTAATATTTGGATCTTGTTTAAGCATAAGTAAATAATACGGAGCAGAGTCATCTTTTAGAGAAAGTTGCTTGAAAATGAAATTCTTTCCATACCTTTGCACAACCATGTGATTTTCCTCTTCTTGGCGGCTAGGTTGAGCTTTAGTAAAAACAAACGAATCGTTAAGTGTGAGAAAATAGGGCGTTGAAGCGCTGAGCAGATTCTTTGTTTCCTCGTCTTTGTAATAATAACCTACGATAAGACTATTGTCATCTAGTAAAACAACGCCTTCAGAATAGGTCTTTTTGCCAAATTCTACGATTGTTTTTTCAATTAATTCCGATTTTGGGTAGAGATTAAGAAGAATTTCAGACATAGCCTTTATAATACTCGGCAGATCGTATATTGAAGTATTGTAATAAAAGATTTTTTTATATTCCACAGTATTTCTTATTTTTTCTTTTAATTCTATTTCAAGGGCCTTCATTTCGTTTAAAGCGTTTCGCCTTAATGCTGGATCGTATTTGTGGAAAAACACATAGATGCTCGGCTCTATTTCCAGCCTTTGAAATTGGTCTACTACGTCTTTAAAATAGCTGATAGCCTCGGGTATTCTTGCGCGATTTTGAACATCTATTACATAAACAGCAATCTCAGTGTCATCGAAATACTTTCCTGGATTCTTTAAATAAGCTATTCTATAGCTAAACTGACCTCCCAGGTCCCATTCAGCTATTTCACGCCCTAAAAACTCAAATATCCTTCTTTGGGCACCTCTTGTTGGCTTTAGAAACGCGATTTTCGAAAATTCCCTCTGTATTGCATAAATAATTGTTGTTTTACCTGCATTATCGAGACCCGTAAATAAAATTTTACTTGGTGACGCTATAGCCTCCTTTTTTATTTTTTTTTCTTTAGATAAATATTGAATTGACAATTGAATTCCTCACAACCATATTCTTATGTAAGATAATATATCAAACATTCTTATAAAATTATCCTTAACTTAAATATTAAAATGTTTAGCTTATTTTTTCATTAATAAGGGATATTCTTAAAATTGTAAATTTTTTACTTTATATTAAAATTCAAATCCCTTTCCGAAAAAATCTGTAATATCGAAATATAAAGTAATTTCTCGACCATCTTTCAATTTCATTTCCAAGACATCGTACATTCTACCACTTTGGTCTTGTAAACTCTGCCTAATTAATTGATAATTACCGAACCTTTCTCGAACTTCAATGTATTCCTGTTCTACGCCTTCGATATTGCTGCAATCTGAGATCATTATAGCTTCTTCAAAAGAAAAGCCATTTCCTCCGCTTATTTTTACCATTCTTAGCACCTTAAAAATATCTTAGCAAAAATTTTTATTCACAATCTTAACTTTTTTTAAAACTCATTTGGCATGCCGTACTTAGTTTTAAATCCTTTTTCAAAAAGTTCGTTCAATTTATCAACCGCTTCTTGAGCTGTTTTTGCCCCGTATATCGTATCGCTTCTTCTATCGTCGATTTTTTTGCCTGCCATTTTAGAGGACCAACCTTCTACTACGCCAGTTAGCGCGACGATTGGTTTCTCGTATATCCAAGCGAAGCATATTTCTGATAAAGTGCCTGCTTTCCCCGCTATCGCGACTACTGCGTCACCACTAAGCACTACAACTATATTTCGCGCTTGAGAAAACGGAACAGGAATAAC
>JAHQWH010000092.1 GCA_029856105.1 Promethearchaeia archaeon
TTTAAAAGTGGGGTTTCACACGCTAACAACACGCTTGTAATTTTCTTTTCGTAAAATCGATATCTAATAGCTGAGCATGCAATCCTCCGTGGTTCAGAAATGTTTTTGCGACATTTTCACGACCCAAATGAGCTTTGATATGATGTTTGCTGCGGTGAAATTGTTTTACTTCTTGTTATCCGCTAACTCATCATACTTGGGAGAAATCTTTAATGTTCAAAGTTAAAAAAATAATTAAATTTACTAAAAATGAAAATTAGGGGTTTTTTTTCCTCTCGATTTTGGGAATTTAATAATTCCTGTTACGAACAATGGAGTAGCCCACATTATACCAAATAGTATACTATATAAAAATGCAATTATCAAAGGTTCTCCTTGATAAATTGAAATTATACTTTGGTGTAACCATACAAACAAACCAAGAAGGGTTCCCATGATGAAACACCCTTTTCTTGTATTCGCTCCATGGTATAATTTTTTAAACTTTTTTTAGCTTTTTAATACATATATTTATGAAAAATTAAAAGATAATGAAATATTTTAAAAAAAAATACAATATTGTTACAAGTGATCATAAATGCCAATAACACCGTTCCACTACCCTGTCGCATGGGGATTATCAAAACTCGACAAGAGACTGAATCTACCCGGGCTAATTGTCGGTTCTTTCATACCCGATATCGAGGTACCGTTTCTAATCATTTTTTTTCATGGAGTTCTCCCAGATCATTTAATCCTGCACAGTCTGATTGGTGCGGTCACTATAGGAGTTTTCATCTCGACATTTGTGACCGTATTGTTGTATCCAATTCTGGTCTCCATGTTCTTTGGGGTCGATAGAGTAAAATTAAATGAGGTATGTAGGTTAACTCCAGTTCTTGTTTTATCTTGTATGCTGGGAAATTTATTCCACCTTCTTTTGGATCTCCTTATGCATCCATTCAATCCTACACTATGGCCCTTTATTGATCCCTACAACATTGTAGGGATACTAGTCCTTGCTCTTGCAATAGATGGAGATATAGGCTTGGGATTCCAACGAGCGAATATTCTGACAAATGCAATCACAGGATTACTAATGATTGCCATCTTACTGAATAGTAGAAGAAATCTGTGGGAACTGATTTTTGTAGGAAAAATATATTTGAAAGATTAATCATACTAACGATACAAGAAGGAAATGCCGTGAAATCATGTATTTTAAATCCTAATTCAGAAGAGTTGAATGAAATTGAAATAATATTAAAGGATATAATTAATAATTAGAAAAAAATATAAAATTATAAATTTAATATTTTCTATATAATTCATGAATGTTATTAAAACTATGAGTGATAATCAATGACAACAATAACAATTGATGATGAGACAAAAGAAGAATTGCTCAAAGTAGCAGCTGAATTACAAATACAGAAAAAGCAAAAGATAAATTATAATACAACCATCAAATTTTTAATCAGTAACTATTTTAGGAAAAAAAATAAGAAAGATAGAACGAAATTTAGAAACGCATGCGAAAAAGTAGAAAATATCGACGTTAATTCCGTATTGGACGAATTGTACTTAGAGAGGAAAAAAGATGACATTTCCTTTTAAAAAAGTTGTTTTTGATGGAGGTACCGTGATTGAGTTATTATTGTCTGGAGATGAATCTGAATTATATAAGAATATCGCTGCTGAAAAAATAATTCCCTCAGCTACTACTCTAGCAATTATAGAAACGGAATATATTTTATGTAGGAAGTTAGGGAAAGATAAAGCTTTTGAAAAAACTGATAATTTATTAGGTTCAAATTATTTTAAAGTATTCTCTTTAGATTCTCTTTTGAGAGATATAAGTGTCTTAAAATGCTTTAATCCAATTGCACTTCCAGATTGTGCCACAATTGCTTTAGCAATAAAAAATAATATTCCTGCCTTATTCGCCAAAAAAGAAAGTGAATTAATAGCACAATTAAATAAAAAAAAATTCGAAACAGAAATCTATTTTTTAGAAGATTTAATAGACCATTCCAAAATTTAAATATCCCTTGCTTTTTATCTATTTACAAAAAATATTAAAAAGCACACATATTAGAGGAATTAAGGGTCGGGAAATGTTAATAATATAGTTATCATAAAAACTTAAGCATTTATTTGGTAAAAAACAAATTAATAAGTGACGATAATTTGAATGAGATAATTAAGAATCTAAAGCGAAATAAATTTTATAATATAGAAATTTCAGATAAAAAGATCAATTCCCTTAAGACTGAAAAAGGATGGCAAGGTGATGGTTCTGAGTTTGAATCGATTATTATTGATGACTTAAAAGGGTTACAACCGAATTTATTGATACATCGAAGTACTCTACATTATATCATTAAAGATGTCATTATCTACAAGTTAAAATGCCGCAATACCCAAAATATTACGATTGAAAATTGTACGATTTACAAGCTTGATATTCAAGGCTGCTATAACATGACTCTTATCAATAATAGAATATTGCATCATAAAATAATCTATACAAAAGGAAATGTTTTCGTGGATAATGAATTGTCTCAAATTGAAAAACTTGAAGAGAAAGATTATAATACTATTACAAACTCTTTAGGTAGAAATTTGTCAAATCCTGCGATTTGTTGTCTCTATTTTTTAGCCATATCGGCTTTTTTATCTGGGACGTTCTTTTGGTTTGAAGGATTTATACCAGTTGGTTTACTTATATTATTGAATTATTTACACTATGCGAAGATTAAGAGAATAGAAGATAAAAAAGATAATTATTATGTTAAAAACACTGAACTTCAAAATAAGAATATAGTTTATAATGAAATTTTGGTGAATTATAAAGACTTTAAGATAAATTGGTTTCAATATAATTTACTTGTGTTTATAGGTATAATGGTTGGTATTGTGATAACTTTATTACTAATTTTTGTCATCCTTAGTTGACTTAATAGTATTTGTGGAGAAGTAGGAAGTTGGATGTTATCACTTCAATTAGATAAATTTTAACTGCTAATCCCTTTTAATATGTTGATGCCTCAATTGAAGAAAAAGTAATTTTTCAAACGATTTTATCATAAAGACCTAAGCATTTATTTGGTAAAAAACAAATCAATAAGTGACAATAATTTGAATGAGATAATATTAAAGACTAATAATTTAAGCAAAAAGTTTGGAAAAAATTTTGTAGTAAAAAATTTAAATCTTGAAGTTCACAAAGGAGAAACCATTGGGTTTGTCGGTCCAAATGGAGCAGGCAAAACAACAACTATAAAGCTTATTGCAAAACTATTAAGACCCACTACTGGTAATATCTTAATAAAAAATAAAAGGAATAATCTACAAGATATAAGCGTAAGTTCGCAAGATCTAATCTCAATGGGTTTTTTGATCGATATTCCCGTATTCTACGATTCAAATCCTAATGTTTTATTAAAACATTACGCTAAACTTCATAACTATCCCAAAGAAAAAATAAATCAACGCATCGAAGAATTACTTTCTTATTTTAATTTAATTAATTGGAAAAAGAAAAGAATTAAAACCTTTTCAAAGGGCATGAAACAAAAACTGGGATTTATTCAAGCCATTTTTCACGATCCAGAGATTATTTTCTTAGACGAGCCTCAAACAGGATTAGATCCAAAAGCTAGAATAAAAATTAGACAATATTTAAAAACCTTCAAAGAACAAAATACAACGATCTTTATAGCATCGCATATGCTACGTGAGATATCAGAAATTTGTGATAAAATTGCATTTATCAACAATGGAGAAATTATTAAATTTGATCGAATCGAAAATATGGAGAAATTGCTTAAAACAAGTGAAATAATGTGCCAACTTCTTGAGCCAATTCCAATAGAAAGATTAGAACTGGTCGAGAAAAAACTTAATGAAAAATTAGCACCATATTTGGATAAAAATATAGATCCTACAATTGTTGAATCGCCTGTGCAATATCAACCCTCAAGCAAGAATCTTACGATTTACTATGATGGGAGACCTGAATCTAAAGGAGAGATTTTTAAAATTTTAGGAAAAGATTTTGATTCAGAGTTTACTGTAATATCGTTTTCACAATCAAAAACATCTCTCTTAGAAAAACTATACTTAGAAAAAATTAAATAAAAATAAGTAAAAATGAGAATAAATAAGAAATGAATAAAAAAATAACAAAATATAAAGGAGTTTTTAATCCAATCCTAAGGACTTATTTTTTGGAATTAAGGTTGCGATGGAAAAGGGTTTTATTCTTTTATTTTACTACTGTATTTTTTGCCCTTTCATATTCGTTCTTTTATCCATATCATTTTGATGAGTGTAGTTTTTATCGAAATGCACTTACCTATTTTAGAATTTTCCTTATATTCGTTTCTTGCTTCTTTTTTTCTGATATTGTTAGCTCAGAATTCAGTAAGAAAACGGGGTATATTATGTTTCCAAAAATTAACAAATATAAATTATTCGTAGGAAAATTCGTTGCTAATTTAAATATAATTATTCTTTTGGTGATATTATATTATTTAACGATGAATTTCTCCACAATGGTTATTTATGACATCATAATCCCAGAATCGTATCTTTCTCTTGGAATAGCAATTATCTATATAATAACTCTAAGCACTTTAATATTATTTTTAAGTTCCATTATGCCCACAGTAAATTATACGACTGTTACGGTAGTTTTGATAAATCTTATTGGATTTCCCATACTTGAACAAGTACTAACCGCAATAAATCAAGAAATAGAACCGATTTTTTCATTAAATTATATAGGAAATTTAATAAATCATGTCATTCCAGGTGGATTACCTATTGGTAAGCGGTGGATTTGGGTGTATTACGCAGGCGATACCCTCCCTCCCGCAAAAGTATGGCTTACACCAACGATCGAAGTGGGGATTTTGATTATGAGCTTCTATATAGCGTTGTTCTTTCTTTTTACGTTATTAGCCATTAAAAGAAAGGAATAATAGATTTTTTTCAATTGATGTAATTGTTTCAAATTTAGGGGTTTATCATTATATTGAATCTTTTTTGACCTTAAAAATCTCAAAGTTAATTTTTAAAAATAAAAAACCAAATTGACACTTTTACAATTATTTTGGAGTTAAAAGGATGCACAACCTTTCTCTTGCCCGATACACCAATGGTTTATAGTATGGGTTCATTGATAAAACTCCTTAGGATTTTTATTTACGCTTAAAAAATTGCTTCCGTAGTAAAATAATAGTGATTACGGCACAAGGGATAATTACAACCACCGAAACTATCCAAATATATAAATCTTCGAGTCTTGGATCAGCATTTTCTCCCATTTTCTCATAGGAATCCATTATTATCATTGAATTAACCATTGCAAGAGTTCTATTTATATAAAGATCTTTAGTAGAATACGAAATAGGTTTCAAAGGTTTGAAATCGTATCTATGAATGTATAAGTTTTCTGCTATAAGAATTCCCGTTACATTATCAAAATAATAGTCAGCTATGATTGTCCACATAATTTCTGATTCTCAGTAAATTCCTTGAGTATCCCATTGATAATATGCTTGATAATGATGAGTGTTAAAATTATATCTAAGATCTTTGTTATATAGTTTTTCTCCTATATAATTGAAGGATATATCTAACTTTTTTACTCCTTGATAC
>JAHQWH010000094.1 GCA_029856105.1 Promethearchaeia archaeon
ATATTATTAACTATTAATCTAATTTAAAATTATTATTATCTTTTTTGTTTTATTAGAAGAAGTAAAAAGAAATAAGAAAGCCTCCGGCGGGAATTTCCGAATAAAACAAAATGTTTCTTTCTTTTGAACCCGCGACCTATAAGCTTATTAAGATATATTCTTAATAAATTGCCTTACCAAGGCAATGCTCTACCACCTAAGCCACGGAGGCTCTTTATATTGAAATTTTTTTAAATTAATAAATTATTTCTAAATTAAAAATTTTTTTACTACCTACTAATAATCTGCTAGTTTTGGTTCTCAAGTTTTAATAGATAGGATAAAAATAAAAAAAATAAAAAAAAAAAGGAAAAGAACTATACTAAACTGATAAAAACGGCTCCCAAGGTAATATATAACTGACACAAAATATATGTAGTCATAGCAATAAGTCCCGCTTGAGGCGTTTCTTTTTCAAAAGTTTCGATTGCAACGAAAGAATCCGAGAAGACATACAATAGCGAACCAAGATAAATAAATATGAATGGTAATCCGTTAAATTCTGCCAATGTCAATAAAGCTGAAATGTGCATTATCAATATCACTACCATATATATGTATACAGGGATTTTTAATTCTCCTAACTTATGCATGAATTTAGGCATATTGAAATAAAGAATTAAGAGTACTGGTGCGAGTAGAAATAACCCCCATATAGGAAATGCTGCAATGTTAGTAATAGATAGGAAAAAGGCTATTGTATAAAGAATCTGGTTCAATAAAAAAGCACCCATCCCATATATAAACCAATTTTCTTCCAACATTAAAAAAATATCTCCCATCATTCCACAAATAAGACCCGCTACGATTAACCAATTAATGTTAGCCATTGGAACTCCAAAAACGTAAAAAAGAGCTAACATCGGCATTAAGAGCGGCTTAGTTATGTAATTCAGTTTTTTATTTTCTTTTTTCGTTGCGAATAAGTTGAGTCCAGCAATTACAAAATACGCAGTTAAAAATATGTAGGCAATCATGTTTTCCATCAAAAGTTATTTTAAAAGATGTGATTGATAGAGTAGATCAGTATTTAAATAAAACTAAAAGTTAGCAAAAAACCAATTATTATAAAGACCATTCGGATTTTAAACTCTTTTTGTTATATTTAATTAGAAGAAAAAGAAAAAAAAAAAATATTTAACACTATTTCTGGATTGTTAACAATTCTTTAACCTTGGATTGCATATCTCCGTTCCCTAAGAAATTCTTTATTTTATCTGAGTATTCAGGCAATAATTGCAAAAATGGCAAAATGGCTTTCGAAAGCGAGCTAAACGCCTCGTCGCCATTACCCATAATAAACATTTTATCAGGGCTTAAATGCTTAAATATCTCAGGTAAAATGTTAGTTAATTGAACTGCTAGGAACCTTTGGTCTGCGTTGCTCATGGCATCTACTTGCTCTTGGAATCCTTCCGCTTGTGCAAGCATTTGTTGCCTTATGCTTTCAGCCTCACCTTCTGCTTGAGCAATTAATTTTTTCTTAATAGCAGAAGCTTGGCCATCGGCTTCAATTACTACTCTTCGCCGTTCACCATCGGCTTCAATCTGTTTACGCTCTCGTTCTTTTTCAGCAATTGAGATTTCTTTATCTTTCCTTCGTAGTTCAATTTCTCTCTGAACAATTTGCTCTTGAGTACCGAGCTCGTTTTGTACTTCGAGTTCTCGCAATCTTGATTCACGTTCTGCGTCTGCTTTAGCAATTCTAGCTTTTCTATACTCAGTTGCTTGCTTGACAGCTTCCATGTTCTTTTTTAATTCGCCCTCTACGATTATGACTTCCAATATTTCGAAAGTTTCGATTAAAACACCCCAATCTGCCGATAACTCGTGTAAATCTTTCAGGACATGGTCAATTATCTGCCTTCTTTCTCTAATGATTAATTCAAGCGGCATATTTGCACATATTGTTCTCATAACTGCCTCAGCAGCTCCTTTTAAAATCTTTTCTACGTAGTTCTCATCCCGCAAGTTCCATGAAACCGAGCTAAACGCCTTTTCAGGATCAACGACTTTCCAAATAATCATGCCTACGAATTCAATATTTTGGTATTCCTGTGAAACTACTTGATCGTGAGCTTCTAAAATCGTTTGTATACTAGTAGTCGGAATAACAATATATTCGTCGATTAAGGGCAATAACCATAGACTACCACCGAGACCCGCTGATTTTACCTTACCATTTCTCAAATGAATTACAAACTGGTTTGTTTTAAATTTCCGATATCGTGCGGCCATAAATATTATGAATAAGAACGCTATTATCGCACAAGTCACTACAATGCCGACAACCAATCCATTAATCTCTTGAAACAACATTTTTTTTAAAACCTCCTTTTTTTTTAATTTTTTTTAATTTTTTTGGATTTTTTTGGATTTTTTTTATTATAAATTTTAATTATCATTAATATACTAACCAACTAGGTTAGCTAATATCCAAATTATCAAGATACAACCTAAAATAATAGCGGTGTTTATCAAAACAGCATAAGTTAAAGTAGGCTTTTTGTTAATTTTCTTTTGAAACTTTTTAGTACGCACATCTTTGCCATGAAAATAGAGCCAGTTATATCTACTTTCTTCCATTTCTCTATCACTCACGCTCATTTTTTTATTTTTCACCTCTTTTTTTAATTATAATTTTATTAGGAGATACCCTCACTTTATTATCTTTAACTGCTACAATATAAACTTTCATTCCTCTCTCCAAATAAGACGCATCGTCATATGGCATAACATGGAGCTTCTCGTATTTCATAGGGGTTGTTGAATTTATTCTAATTACTCCTCCTCTCTCATCGATAGGTAATATGACCTCTCCTTCTCTTCCTATTAAATTCTGCGTCGAGGATATTTTATAATACTGCGATTTCGCAATATGTTTCCAAGCTACATTTAGATATTTTGAAGTGATAAGCGCAATACTAGGGGATCCTATGAACATTATAAACTTTAAACCTTCAATGGTGATTATATAATAAAACGAGATTCCTGAAATGCCGAATACTAAGAGAAAGGCAGATATCAATAGCATAATTGGAGCAGGGGTAATTGTAGTGCCGAACATATCAGAATCTACATCTACATCTACATCTACATCTACATCTACATCAATATCCGTGTCTATGTCTATATCCACATCGTTATCAATATCTACCCCCGCGTCCACATCGAAATCGACATCAGCTTCGATCGAGTCGAACTCCGCCCCTATATCGTAATCAACATCAACATCAACATCAACATCAACATCTATATCTATATCAACATCTACATCAATATCGACACCAGCGTCAATATCGACATCAGCGTCAATATCGACATCGACATCGACATCAATATCTATGTCGGTATCGATATCTACATCAGTTTCTATCTCCGTCCCTAACGATTGCGACTCCATTTGAGCTAAGAACACTGAGATTATGCTGAAAAGAAGGCCCCCGATGAACAACCCCAAACAAATGCTAAAAAACAAATCATACGCATCCATTTTTTCCAACACTCTTTATTTTTATTTTTAATTTAAAATTTATAATGTAATTATTCCAACTTGGATCCACATTGGTGGCAAAAGCGAGCATCTTTATCTATCCGCGTCCCACAAAATTGACAAAAGAGAGCTTTCGGTTTTGTAGGCTCTATAGGTTTGTAATCTTCTACTAATAAAGTTTGACTATCGTTTCTAACCGAGTTCCTCACAACATATGGGTTTACTCTTGGAACTTGTTGTTGACTAAATTGATCGTATTTCTTTTGTACTGGTTTACAACGTTTAGACTTTCCAGAAGAAGAATATGCAGCAGCTATCATAAAAATAGAAATGAAAATCAAAGGGTAAAATGGCGCTAATAGAAAGATGATAAATGGTTGTACAAGGATAAACAATAATGGCCCGAAACCTATAAATAATATTAGTACTACTATCCATTCTGATCTTGAATTTCTATTTGACATTTTATATTTTTTATTTTTAATTTATCATGTAATTAATCCAACTTGGATCCACATTGGTGGCAAAAGCGAGCATCTTTATCAATCCGTGTCCCGCAAAATTGACAAAAGAGAGCTTTCGGTTTTGTAGGCTCTACAGGTTTATATTCTTCTAATAAAGTTTGAACTTCGTTTCTAACCGAACTTCTCACAATATAAGGGTTTACTCTTGGAACTTGTTTATAATGATCCTGATCGTAATTCTTTTGTACTGGTTTACAACGTTTAGACTTTCCAGAAGAAGCACCTGCAGCGGCTATTATAATAATAAAAATGAAAATCACCGGGCAAAATGACATAAATTGAATGAGACTAAATGGTACCTCAAGGATAAAAATAAACCCGAAAGCCATAAAAAATAATAATCCTACTATACATCCTGCTCCTGAATTCTTATTTGACATTTTATATTATAATTTTAATATTCTTTTATATTTTTATATATTATTTTATATACCCAATTAATAATTATTATAATTATATATTTAAATGTTTCGTATATAGAAATAGATGTGATAGAATAAGCCTAAAACTAGTCTTTTCTAACTTCCTAAATATATTAAAAAATATATAAATTTAAATTAGAGAAACATCACTTTATAAATAAACGCGACAAAAATAAGGAATATTTTTATATATATTAATATAAATAAATTGTTACGGTTGTAATCCTAATTATAAATAATCTGAACATTTATTAGCATAGTTATTTAATATTGAAATATATATACAAATAGAAACATAGAAGGGAAAAAAGGAAAAAAAAAGATTAAAGAATTTTAAAGGTGATTCTTATGGCTGATAGTAATAAGAACAATAATAATAATTCCGATGAAACGAAAGAAGTTGAATCAAAAGACAAACCAATCTACGTTAAAGTAGACGAACATACTAGGAATATTATCGATAAATACAAGAATTTAGGAACGACAATTTCTAATTTAGTGAAAGATGCAGTTGAAATGTATGACGAATATAATTCTATGGCACCTGAAGTTAAGGCCATTATTGATACATATAAGGAAGAAGAGGAAAATTTAATTTCCTTTTTAGAACGCGCAATTAGTTATTATGGCAAACAAAAGAATCTTGACCGCGATTTATGGGATAGGACTCGAGATGAGATGAAAATGATGCTTATTGGGAAAACAACTTTTAATCAATTAATCGCGGCAGCTGAAGCTCCTCAAGAGGCTTTAGATAAACCTTTTAAAAAAAATGTAGCGATAGACTTAATCTTATGGTATACCGAAAAGCCCCTTAAAAACCTTACAATAGACGAAATAATCACTACCATTCAAAAAGTGTGGGTTGTAGCTAATTATTTTTACAAGATAGATGTTCATAAGGAAGGTGATGAGTTTCATGTATTATTTAAACACAGGCAAAACAAAAGATATTCGCGCTACTGGCTTGGATACTTTACAGAATTGTTTAGCACAGAAGAATTAGCGTATCAATGTATAACAGAGGGTCAAGTGTTTGACGAAACTCTTTCTATGACTATTAAAGTTGGGTA
>JAHQWH010000093.1 GCA_029856105.1 Promethearchaeia archaeon
ATGAATTTAAAGGCTCTTTTAGGCCGATAATCGTTAAACCGATTGGTTTAAAAATATTAGAATTTACTGAAGACGACATCTTCCAAAATAAGAATAAATTAAAAATCGAATTTTCTCTCCAGAAAGGTTCTTACGCAACATTGTTATTACGTGAAATAATAAAATAAAGAACTATTCAATGCTTATTTCATATTCTTGAGAGGTCTCATTTCCAAGAATATCAATAACTTTTACTGATATTTGATATTTACCTGCTTTTTCATAGAAATATCGATCTGAGGTTAAATCTAATTTACGGTTTTTTGGCGTTCTGTATGAAATCCACATCATGTTAAAATAACTATTTTGACTAATAAAATCAATGGTCCAACTATCTATCCAATCAGAAAAAGATTGTATCTTTCTTTTAAGTTTATTCTCAACTAAATCTAAATTTGGAACAAAATAGTCTATTAATTCAATTGATATATTATTATTGTCTTTTAGTATCTTGATTTCAAATTTTACATCTTGAAATAGAGTTTTTTTTTTTCCCTTTTGAATGTTATTCACTAAAAATTTATCATAAGTGTTAATATCTTGGAGATTTTTGTTTACATTTAAAATTTTGAATGAATTAGGATTTTTTTTATATTTTTTTTCCCAATTAATAATATCGTTACTATTATAAATATCAAGGATTCTCTTGCGGCTTATGTTTATCGCGTGTTTTGTCATATCTGAACCAATCCATCGTCTTCCAAGTTTTTCTGCTACTGCTAATGTTGTGCCCGAACCACAAAAAAAGTCCGCAACTATGTCTGTTTCGTTAGAAGATGCGAGGATAATTCTTCTTAATAACCTTTCTGGTTTTTGAGTAGAAAATCCTTGGTATTCTAAAGTATTTGCTCTAATATATGGAATATCTGTCCAAACATCACGAGGAAAGATACCTTTATTAGTGACATAAACTTTTTGCGAGAGTTTTTTACCATTGTGACTTCCACCTCGATAATAGAATATGCCTTTATCATCTTCTTTTAATGCAAATTTAACTCGATCAGAATATTCCATGTAGATTCCTGGATCGTCGTTGAAAGTATATTCACTTGATTTAGTATAAAATAGTATAGAGTCAAATGATCGGATAAAAAACCTTCTTGTTCTCATAGATGCCGCAGGATACGCCCAAATGACCTCGTTTCTGAAATTTTCTTTACCAAAGATTTCGTCCATTACAATTTTTATATAATGAGAAACATGCCAATCTAAATGCACATAAATGCTTCCATCTTCAGCAAGTAACTCTTTCATTACTACTAATCTTTCGTACAAAAAATCGATATATTCATCTATTCCTCCTTTCCACGCGTCTGAGTAAGCCTCATTAATCTCAAAAGCATCGTTTTCGCCTATTAGCGTTTTGAATTTGAAATCACCTCCAGTTGCGAAAGGAGGATCGATGTATATTATTTTGATCTTGTTTGAAAATTTTTTTATCAGAGAATTCATAACATCTTTATTATCGCCCCAAATTAAGAGATTCTCCCAATCATTGACTTTAAATTGAGGTGTTTGGATAATTTCAGTATTTTTTTGAATTAATTCACTATTAGGTATGAATTTATTGATTGGGGGGCTGCTTATTGATTCTAATATTTGGAAAGGATAAAATATTTGAGTTTTATATGTTTTAGATCTTTCAAATTTATCTTTGTTTTTCCAATACAGATTTGGCATTTTTAATTAATTATAAGATGACAAAAAATTTATTGTTAATTTCCTTTTCAAATTTAAATTTAATAAAACTTGAGATTTGAAGGTTACTATGTCTATTGATGAGATGAATGGTTGGAGAAAAACTCATTATACAAGGGATGTAACGCCTGAATTAGCCGGTCAAGAGGTAATTCTTGGTGGTTGGGTAAAAAATTATCGAGATCTTGGAGGTCTAAAGTTTATAAACTTACAAGATAAATATGGTGAACGACAGATTACTTTAAAAAAAGGTGTCGTTTCCGATGAGATATTTGAAAAAGCAAAAGTTGGTTATCAATATTGTCTTATGATTAAAGGAAATGTGAAAAAATTTGAAAAGGCACCAGGTGGGATTGAAATTATTCCAACTGAAATTAAAATCTTAAATAGGACTCCCGATAAACTTCCAATTGATATGACAGGAGAAACAATTTCAGAACTTGATCTTAGACTTAATAATAGAGCGTTAGATTTGAGATCTTTAAGAAACCAAGCAATCTTTGAAATCCGTGGGCAGGTGTTAATGTCAATTAGGAACTTTCTACTTAAACATGATTTTACAGAAATAACTACCCCTAAAATAATAGGCTCCGCGACTGAGGGGGGTACTGAGTTATTTCCAATTATGTATTTCGATAAAGAGGCGTTTTTAATACAATCTGCTCAATTGTACAAAGAACAATTAGGTGGAGTATATGAAAGGGTATTTGAAATTAGTCCCGCCTTTAGGGCTGAGAAAAGCCATACGAAAAGGCATTTATGCGAGATTTTCACGTTGGACGTTGAGATGTCTTTTGCTGACATGAATGATGTTCAAAAAACTTTAGAAGAATTGGTTCATAATGTCATAGTAGATGTTCGAGAAAATAGAATGGCTGCTTTGAAAGTTTTAAATATGGAAGATAAAACAATAGCTCCAAAATTACCTTTTCCTCGCTACAAATACGATGAGATCATTGAATTAGTTGATAAAAAATTTGGAATAACTATTGAATGGGGCGAAGATATTTCTACAGAAGCATATCGTAAACTAGGCGAAGAATTAACGGGATATTACTATATTACTCATTGGCCAATGGAAATAAAGCCATTTTATATTTTACCGTCAAATAATCCAAAATATAGCGAATCTTTTGATCTTCAAATGGGATGGCTTGAATTAACTTCAGGAGGAACGAGAGTTCACAATAAACAACAATTGATTGATGCTATTGACGCTAAAGGATTAAATCCCGCATCTTTTGAATCGCATATAAATGTGTTTGGTTTTGGAATGCCACCTCATGCGGGTTTTGGCTTAGGAATAGCTCGTTGGATAACCTTTATATGTGGTCTTGATGACATTCGGGAAGCCGTAATGTATCCTCGAACCCCCGATCGTTTAGAACCTTGAGAAACCCGACCCGACCCCTTGAGAAAACTCCATAAGTCTTATATTTTTGAGATAATTTATTATTTTAATTAATTTTTTTTATAATTATAATTATGTCAAACGATTGGATAGAATCTTACATTAAAGCTGGTAAAGCTGTTAAAGCTGCCAAAAAACTTGCTGCAAAATTAATAAAACCAGGAGTTTTATTCTTAGATATTGCTAATAAATGTGAGGAAGAAATATTAAATCAGAGTTGTGAGTTATCTTTTCCAATTAATATGTCTTTAGATGAGATAGCTGCTCATTATAGTCCGCCGATTGACGATAGTACTATTGTACCTAATAAAGGATTATTGAAAATCGATATAGGTTCCCACTATGACGGTTATATTGCCGATTCAGCAATAACATTTAACATAAATAACGACGAAAAGCTCCAAAACATTATAGACGCCGCTCAAGAAGCCCTTGAAGCAGCAATTGAAATTTTTAAACCTGGCACAAAATTATACGAATTGGGAGATGTAATTGCTAAAAAAATTAAAAATCGTGGATTAGAACCAATCTATAATCTTGGAGGTCATGAATTGAAACGATATAACTTACACGCAGGCCCTTTTATTCCAAATTATAAAGCTATAAGCCATAATCAAGTCTTAAAACCTGGAGATGCTTATGCGTGTGAACCATTTGCTACTTCTGGGAACGGTATAGTAGAAAATGGTACTAAATCTTATATTTATCGATTTAATAAAGCAAAGAAGGGTTTACCCTTTATAGAGAAGAATTATATGGATCAAATAAACAAATTAACAAAAAAATTACCTTTTTCGCCTCGTTTGCTCGAAAAGTATAATACCATCCCAAAAAATAAGATTCAAAGAACTATTGATGTTTTTGTTCGTAAAAAAATTCTAGATCATTATCCAATATTAATAGAAAAAACTAAAAAACCAGTTGCTCAACAAGAACACACCATCATAATCGATATGGATGGAAATACTATTGTTACAACATAAAGATAAACCCAAGGAAAACATCACAAGTGTTATACTATGTGCCGGTGAAGGCACTCGTGTTAGAGATATTGCGAAACATATTCCAAAACCACTAATTAAGATCAAATCTTTAAACAATCAAACCATTCTTTCGCATTTGATTTCCGGTTTAATCAATTTAGAGATTGAACCAATTGTAGTGGTAACAGGTCATTTAGGTGAGCAAATCGAAGTTTTTGTAAATTCTTACCAAATAAAAAATAAATGTAAAAAAAATAAAATATTAATAAATCGTTCTGGAGTTCAATATAAATTAGGTCCATTACATTCCTTTCTAAGTATTACAGGAAATAACCAAATTTATAAAGAGGATAGAGTTTTTATGATCTTTCCAGGAGACACTATTTTTGATCAAAATCTTTTACAAAAAGCTTTGAACCTTTTGTTGAAAAATTATAGTCTACTTGATAAATGTTCAATCATTTTTTACAGAAAGATAAAAATTAGCTCGTTAAAAGAAAGATTTAAAACCCACGAGCCTAACTTGTTTAAAACAATATCCTATTTAAAAATAAATAGAAACGGATCAAAATTAATTGTCAGAGAGATCAAACAGAGAACTTTAAGCTCTTTTAGAAATAAAAAAACGATACATCAAGTTATACCCATTTTTATTTTCAGTTTTAGGATAGTTCAAGAAATTAAAAATTTAGCAAATTGTAATAGATATAAAACAATTAGAGAAATTGTTAATTTAATAATCAAGAAAAAAGAAATATTTTTAGCCCTTTCTATTGATCCTGAATATAATTTTTATGATATTGATTCCCCTATTGATTTAACGATCTTAAATGAAAAAAAAAAAGATGGACAATAGTAGCTCCGATATTCTAGTATTCTTGTTTCAAAGGAAATACACCTTTTACTCCGTTGAATCGAATTTTAAATCAAAGCTCCTATTGTAAGAATTCATTATTTTTATTGAAAGATATTAATGTTTGGATGTCTCATGTATCATATATCAAAAAAATTATTTAATTCGACAAGAGATCAGGCAAGAGTGTCAACTTGCACCATATACTAATATCAATTCTAAACTGATTGCTATATCTCTATTATTACATTATTGCTCCGAAGTGCAAACTAATCTTCCTATGATTCAATATAACGCACTAAAGGAACATGATAAAATAAATCCACATGGAAATCAAGGCATAAGCATTAACTCTGGGCGTACAAAAAAAAAAATCCAGAACTTAAGAATCTGTTATCAATTTTGTAACAACAAGCCAGTTGTTTCAATTGTAACGATGTATTCTAAACCAATGCATATATTATTACTATTGTCCAACTATTAATATGGCAAAATGACTATTTAAATGTTGTTATTAATTTCATTACTAATTGACTCTTTTAATAACAGAAAGTTTAATACATCCGAAAGTTATCATTCAAAATAAGATTATTTACAGTATACAAATTGTTAGGCAATTATGTCTGATAGCGGAATAATATCAATTAAAATTGATCTCTTCGGGATAGGGAGTGTATCTGCTAATATAATTCGACATCATGCCCCCTTATCTGCCGACGCCATTCTAAATAAGATGCCCTTTGTTCTAAAAGGGCGATTTAGTTTTGGAACAAAAGTGTATTGGACACTTCTAGGTTTGGAATTAAATAAAGGCCATAATTCGAAATCAATTAAAATCGTTGAAAAAGGAGATATTATATACAACCCAAAAACTGATGAATTGATAATCCTTATAGAAGATACAGAAATGCCAAACAAAGTAAATAAGATTGGAAAAGTTACGGAAAATATAGAATTTCTTCTACAAGCTAGAAATGGCTTAGGAACTAAACTGTCCAGGGTGAAATAGGTTTAAAAGAGAAATCAAGGAGAACTAAATGGCTATCTCGAGAAAATTAACGGTTATTTTCGCTTTTTTCTACTTAGGGGTTATTATCTATTTGATTTTATTCTTAACAGTTCCAGAGATTCAACAAGCAATAATTCTGTCAAGGCACGATATTACTGGACTTACAGACGGTTCTAATTATGTCATAATACTTTTAATCTCTTTTTTCATTTGTCTTATAGGAAACGCTAGCATTGGGTTTCCTATACCATATCCCTTTATGCTTTTTTCTTTTTCTAATTCTATTTATCTTAAATATTCAATAGCAGGATTGACCTTGAGTGAAGTACTTTTAAATGGTCCTTTTTGGTTAGAAATACTAGGAATAGCTGTTGTTGGCGGGTTAGGGAGCGCACTAGGCGAACTTGTAGGCTTCTTGATAGGAATTGGCGCAAAAAAAATTGCTAATAGAACTCACTCAAAAACACTTGAAAACATACAAGGATTCGGTAAACTGGTATTAGATCACCCAAAAACCATGCATTTATACATATTTATTGCCGCAGCTCTACCAATTCCCGACGACCCTCTGTGGATCGCTTTAGGAATGTCAGATAAAAAAATAAATTTTCCTAGGTGTATTATATGGGCTTGGGCAGGAAAGAATATTACCACTCTATTATATGTAATTTTCCCTTTATTAATTTTACTTGGATTTAGTGCTACAGGAATTGAGCTTAATGATACCTCGAGCGTTATAACCGAATCTGTAATGTTATTAATTACTCTAGCAATTATGCAATTCATTCTGCAATTTAATTGGGATAAATTTCTTGATAAAGGAAGCGAGAAAAATTCAGAGCTCAAATAAATAAAATTAAATTTTACTTTTTCTTCTCTTCATTTCTTAAGCAATTTTTACAAACGAAAACTTTTTTTTGTTTGCTTTTTGAATTTTCGTCTTGATAAATTCGTTGGTAGATATAATCGCCGCATACTGCGCACAAAGTTGTGGTCCGCGTTTCGTTTAATAACGGACCTAAATTGTCAAAAGTCATAAATAAAGTTTAGATCTTTGATTTTGAAATTGTAATTTCAATTTTGCTAATTAAATCCTTTTTATTTCGATTATTTGAGTTATTTTTTCTAAAATCGTTATTTCTTCTATAATTTCCTTGCTGTCTTCTTTCGAAATAAGGACGACTTCCCAGTGAAACATTCTCTATTTCTACAGAAGGATACATGCGATTTCTTACAATTTCTGCTACTTCAACTGCGGTAGAAATCTCTTCGCCTTCTCCTTTTATTAATAACGATTTGGTGCCCCCTGAAAAAGCAAAAATGGCTTCTTTTATTGTTTTTTCTTTTTCTGCGCGATTTCTGATTATTATATGTGTTGTATTATTAGGCATGAAAGAATTTGTTAAGTTTGATTTAAAAGCAGATTAAGTATTAAATATACTCCAAGTAATATAAAAGTTATTTAAATTCAATTCTTTAAAATCTTAAAAAATTTGAGAGAAGTAAATGTTCAAATATTAAATTCTGAACGAGAATTGAGATCATCTAATATTTTTTTATATTCAGAACTCCTTTCCTCAAAGTGTTCAATTATTTTCCTTTCATCTGTATCTAAATAATCAAATAGAGGAGAAATAATTTCAATACGCTTAGTAAACTCGTTCATTAGTTTTTTATGCCATTCATTTGGCTTAGCTAGCATTACTTTAATTTTTTTTTTAAATTTATCTTTCTTTTGTTCAAAATCTTTCAATTGATTAGTTTTCTTTATCTTAATTAAACTCTCTTCGCATTTTTTAAATTCTTTTTCTATTTTTTCTCTAAATTTAGGGATTCTATAAATTTTTTTGTCAATATCAGGATCCCATTCGTATAAGTAATAGTCATCCTCTTCAGCTTCTTTTTCGTCATCAGTTAATTTAATCTCTTTTTTCAAGACCATAATGAGACCAAAGTTTCTCTGTAGTTGAGCCAAATACCTTCGTCGTAAAATATCATCAATATACTTAACTTCCTTTAAAACATTTTTCATGTTTTTGAAAATATTTTTAACTTCTTTTTCAGCGTTTTTTACCATTTTTTCTTTACTTAATTCAAATTTTAGTTCTATAGTATTAGAATAAGTAGCAAACATGCCGCGATCTGGGTTCTTTAGCCTTATTCCCGCAATTCCTAAGTAATAAGTACTAGACGCTATTTCAGTATGATCAAACACTAAAGCTATAGCAAAAGGATTTACACCTTGATAAAACAGTTGCGTTTCAATATCTCTAGGCGAAAATATAAAGCCAATACCTGGGTGTGTATGCCACCACCCTACAAAGAACTCTTCTTTATTATCTTGGATAGATCTTTCATAGACTGCCGTGTTAAATTGTGCTGTATCTACATAATGTTTGCTTTTATATTCAACATAGGCTCTATCACCAACCATCACGGGGATTGCATCTTTAATGATAACTTCTTTATTATCTTTTATCGAGCCTATTAGAATTCCGTAAACTTCACGCCAAGATTTTTGAGGTAAATCTTTATTTCCATATCGCATAGCATAGCCTATAATTCGCCTGTATGCGTTGTATGAAATAAAAGTAGGCGTTTCCGCCGGATCAATACCATATTTTTGAATATGATGTTCTTTTGTTGATAATTCAATAATATCATCTGATTTAGAAGTCAATGTTTCATTCTCTTCTTTTTCGATTTCGTTTTGTTCAACGCTATTGTCATTTACATCATTATTACTAGTGTCTCTTCTGTTCATCAAATAATCAATTTATAAAGTATTTTAACAAATTAATTATAAATTAATGATTTTTATTCTTTTATAGTCTTTTTATATTAATTCGAAAAACATTCTTAAAAAGTTATGAAAGTTATTGGATTTTGCGGGCTTCCTGGTTCTGGTAAATCAACTGCTTTAATTGCAATTGAAGATTTAGGCATAGTAATAACGATGGGCGATGTGATTAGGAAAGAGGCTATAAATAAAAATATTGAGCCTAACAACGAAAATTTGGGTAAAATAGCTAAAGAATTAAGAGAACGAGGGGGTGATGCGATTGTGGCGGAAAAATCGGTTGAGATGATTAAAAACCAAACAAATAAAGTAATTTTCGTGGATGGGATAAGATCTCTATCTGAAATAGAAGTATTTCGTAGCTATTGGAAATTTCCGGTCATTGCTATTGAAACTAGTGATGATTTACGATATAAAAGGATAAGAAAGCGTGCTCGTAGTGACGATTCAAAAACTCTTATAGAAATTACGAAACGGGATAAACGAGAGTTAGGATTTGGCCTTAAAGAAGTAATAAAAAAAGCCAACTGCAAAATTATGAACGATTCTTCTGAAGAAGAATTAAAAAAAATAACGAGAGAGATCGTCTTAGAAATAATTCAGAATTATTAGAAGCATTTAATCGAACTTTAAATAATCTGCTATAGTTTTAGCTAAAGATACTTTAGCTACTTCGTTATCAATAGAATCAGTACCTATGATGTAATCTGCTCCAGCTTTTAAGATGCGATATTTCGCATGTTGCAACATTAAAGCGTGCGTTGCCACAGCAAATACTTTTTTAGCTCCACTCTCTTTAGATAATCTGATTGCTGTTGCCATCGTTCCTCCTGTTGCGATAATATCATCTGCAATGACTACATCTTTATTTTTCAAACTTAAATTGCCCGTCATTATTATTTCTCCGGTTTTAACATTGCGAGTTTTCTCAAAATAATCAACAGGTATGTGTTCTCCAAAATGTTTTGCAAAAGCTTTAGATCTTTCAACTGCACCTTTGTCAGGTGAAACAACAACAATGTCTTTTTCACTTAACGACTTAATGTAATCTGCTAATATTTTCATTGAATCAATATTAATTGTTTTACATGTTAAATTATCTAAAATTTCAGGCGCATGAACATCACAAGTATAAAATTCATCTATACCTAAAGAATTAATCATATGTAAAATCACATGAGCAAAAGGACATTCACCGGGCCTAAATACTTTATCTTGCCTAGCATAAGCAAGATAAGGTACTACGATGGTTATTTTGCTTGCCCCCATTCGTTTGACGGAATCTACCATCATTATTAGTTCAATTAGTCTTGAATTTTGGTTACCGCAAAAATTTGGTCCTGTTGATTGAATGATAATTACATCTTTTCCTTCGATTATAGTTTCATCTTCTATGTTAATTCTCAAATAGTTCTCTCCGTCGGGGAATGTTTTAAATTCAGTATTTATCGTTTCTATATCTAATTCTTTAGCAATATTAACTCCCAACATCTGAGAAGCAGGTCCTACAATAATGATTTTCTCCATCTTGATATCACTTTTTAAATTTAAGGAATAATAATTTAAATTATTATTTCATTTTTAATATTTTTTTAAAAAATCAAGAGAATTTTTAAAAAGGTCATCTCGATGATTTTTAAATGAGTGCCCTCCATCATTATAAACAATAACATTTTCCTCATTTAGTCCAAGATGGTTTTTTATTTGATCTAAATTCTCAAAAGGAATACGATTATCATCCTTACAATGGGCAATCATTATTCTCTCATTATTTTTCGAATCTTTATTTAAATAATATTTAGGGCTTATAAGTTTTATAATATCATCAGGAAATCTTATCCTTGTTGTTATATAATCATAACGAGTACACAGTGCTATTAACTTTTTTACTCTCTTATCAAGAAACCCGTGAGTTAAAATAATTGCTCCTCCCAAACTTCTGCCAAACAAAAAAATCCTATCGTCTAATAATCTTTCTGATTGCTCATATATTACCCAATTAATTACTTCTTTAATATCTGAAAATATTTTAGTAACCTTTTTATCCCATCTTGACCCCGTTTGCTTTTTAGTCTCTCCGTGTGCGCGGTAATCATACGATAAGATGTAAAATCCAGCCATTGCAAACTTTTCTGTAAAAAACTTTACAAAATAACTTTCTCGATGATCTAATAATCCAGCAAGGTTTATTATAAAAGGGGCTTTTGGAGGTGTATTCAATGAGTAATAAATTGAACCTTTGAGCTCTACTTTATCAGATTCTATCGGAATTTCTATGTTTTCTATTTCTACAGTAGTCATGTTAAGATTAATTAAATCACATTATTTTTATATATTTCAATTGCACGCTTCAATGTTTGTACAGCCAGTTCAGCACAGTGCTTATGATCATCTGGTAAACCATGTAATGCTGTCTCAATATCCTCTGATTTTAATTGTTCAGCAGATTCTATTGGTTTTCCTTCAATTAGTAACGTAGTTTGACATCCAGCAGCAACTGATATTCCACATCCATCTGTAATAAAATTCATTTTTTCTATTATACCATCTTCGATTTTAAAAAAGAATTGCATTGTATCTCCACATGGTCCTTTATATTCTTGAGATATCGTTATTTCTTCTTCAGGAGGTTTACCCCAATTACGAGGATTATGAAATAAATCAACTACATATTTGTTAAAAGCTTTAGTCTCTTCATCTATTATCTCTTGTTGGAGTTTCTCAACAAATTTATCAAAATCACCTTCATCTTCAGTCATATTATTTAATGTCCTCCAAATGGTTCAAAACGTGTTTCTCTAAACTCTCTTTTCTATTAATTTCGTTTGGAGCTTTATTGTATTTATCTAAAATGCCTAAAATTTCCCGATTTAAGGCGTCGTGTTCGCGTAAACAACTACTTTTTTTCAAAAACTCCTCTCCGTGCCTCATTGCGGCTAAGTTTTCAGTGATTTTTATTAATTCAGTAGCAATAATACTGTTAATATAAATTAAGTCTGAAAACATATTTTTCATGTATAAGCCTAATTTTAATTGATCAGACATATGCACTAAAATTTCTCTTAAAATTAATTACTTATTATAATTAAATATAGAAGTAATTTTAAAATGAAAAAGCAAAATAAATTGCTGTATAAATTAAAGCTCCGATTACGAAGGCACCTATAGCCCCCAATCTAGTAAAAAAAGTTTTTTTCATGTCGGGTTTTAGAACTTCCTTCGGGAAAACTTTCAGATTCTTTAGATATTTATTGAAAAGACGGTTTTCTTTTAAATCTAAAGTAATTGGAATTCTATAGGTTATAGATTCGGTTCTAAATTCAACAACATCGATTGGAAGGCATAAATAAAATATTATAAAAACTATCACTACACACAATAACGAAGTGCCTAGAAGGTTATCAATTATTAAACCCATTGTATCAGCAATTACCCACCCTTCGACTTGTTGAATCGTCATAAATACCAGTAATCCGCTTATTCCAAATATATCAAAGAAATCTAATTTTCTATACCACTTTCTCACATTAATCGACTCTACATTATTGGCGGCAACATAGTGGAATTTATAGTAAAATAATCGTTTGAACCTAAATTTCTTTAATTCTTCGTCAAACTGTATTATATCTCCATCTTTATTACCAAAATCGTAAAACAGAGATTTTACAACTAGCATTAAGCCATACATTAAGGATATCCACCAAACAAAAGGACCAAAAAATACCATCTGCGTTAACATAATTATGGCAAATATTATTAAAAACAACCCAAAGACTAAGTTGAATAATTGAAAATTAGTAGTACTTACATCTGAAAATAATTCACTCTTCTTTAATTCCTCTCCTTCTCGTAAATTTGGATTACAATCTAAATAAGTGCTAAAATCCTCCTTGAACTGAGATTGATTTCTTAATTTCATTGGAGAAAACCACATTTCATAAAGTCTCTCCTTTGTAGCTATTTCAATATAATTTTGCTGAAACATTACCAAAATGATTAAGGCAAGGATGTCTAAAATAGAAATAACGACAAAAGTCCAAGATAGTACAAAATCTGGTCCTGCTCTTTCAGCAGCAAATAAGGGGATTGCTGTCATAAGTTGTAAAACGATAAAAGGAATCATTATTATAATCCAAGCTAATTTCGGGCCCGCGTGATTATTTTGATATCGAACTACTTCAATGTCTTTCCTAGGAATTTCCGTTAACCACGGAAACCCTGGTCTTATTTCGTAAAAGAAAAGAAAATTCTTTGATTTAGAGAACACTCCCCGAAAGGGACTCAATAGAAAATATATTAATAAACCCAGCCCAATTCCTAGCATTGGAAGGCCAGTTACATAAAACCACGATGGTCCGCCAAGGAATACAGCGCTCCCATATTTTACTTCGTGACCAATGTCATCTCCGAATATAAGAAAAGAATATATGCCAACACTGATTAAAATTAATGCAGCTATACCTCTTGTTAACGTAATTGAATTAAACTTAACGAACTTTTCTATTGGTTCTCTTAAATCGCGCATTCTTTTTATTGTTAAAGAATTTTCTCGGAGGTAATAGGGCGTAATGAAAAACTTAGATGTTATTATCCCTCCAAAAACAATTATTATGATATCAACAAATAGCGAGGGATTAAAACCTTCGAGGGTTATTCCAAAATCAAATCCCGTAAAAAAGAATAAAAATCCTAAAAACATTATAAAAAGTCCAGTAAATAGAAAAATAAAGCGTAAGATTCGCTTTTTAGGGTGCGTTAATTTTAATTTTTCAATTTCTTCGTTGTTTAAATAACTCATTAATCTATCAAAACTTTAATCTATCAAAACTATTAATATATCTTTTGTTTTTTTCTTTAATAAAATTTCAATTTTAAAAATTTAAAAATGATTGATATCAAATATTCTTTAAATAGATTTGAAGAAAAAATGGATTATAAAAACTTTCACGACGGTTTATTGTCAATATCGTTAATTCAATTTATTATTTCGCTTACTTTTTTAATAAGTTCGATTGTTTTAAAACCCTATATTGCCTTGGAACCTAAAGAAAGGGATTTTATCGTTTTATTGACGGTATTTAATATAATTTTTAGCATCTACTACATAATAGAAGCGTTAAAATTAGAAAAAGTTTTTAAATTGGAAGACAAGCACGTTTTTAAATTTGGAAAAAGGATTGGAATAGTATCTTTAGCCTATTTACCATTATATTTTACATTTCTCTCACTTTTATTTCTTAATTTGCACGAGTTGCAAGTAATGATGGTTTACTTAAACCTCATTATAGAAACATTGTTACTCGGTGTTGTATTTAAAGAAGTTTACGATCTTCTCTTTATAACTGAAGCTGAAAGAAAGTTTGAATTAGAAAAAAATCGTAAATTATACTTAGAACCTTAAGAAGATTATTAAAATCAGTATAATTAAAAATTTTAGATAAAAATATATTTTTTCTTGAATTACAATTTAGCTAAATTTTCTAATGCGGTGTCGCACATTTTAAGTTTCGTACTATATTTTTCCATCAGCTCTGCAAATTTTTCCACTTCAATTTCCTTACTATCTTTTAACACTTTCAATTCATTAATAGTTCTTGCGATGCCAGCTTTTTTGTCTATCAATCGCTCTCGTTTACTATACGGTATTTTTTGTTCCAGTTTCCTTTTTTGGAACGTTTTAAACCTCTTAATGTTTAAATCCTTAGGTACAAATTTGGTTAAATATATGGTGCTTTTTGGAACGAACGGTGCTAAATTTTCTGGGATAATAATAATTGGTTCAGGATCCTGAATTCTTTTAATCTCATCGTAATCTAATAAATCCATTTTGTTTTCTTTCAATATATCTGTAACAATAGCCAAATTGCCGTCAATATTGCTTTTTTCTCCGCTTGATAAATCAGATAACCCTTGGAGCATTTCCTTCCAGATTTCTCTAGATTTTTCGTAATAGAAATTTGCTTTTTGCTGTAACTTTCTAACTTTGTCTTTATTAATATTTGTAATCGAAGATTCTAAAGAAGCTCGAGCTTTAAGATTGCAAGCTTTACCCATATCAAAGTGAAATTGAGCTCTTAGTTGTTGCTTTTTCTTCTCTTCGTGTTTTTTCAAATAAAATAATCTTTTTGATAAAGAGCTTAAACCCGCATATAATTTTGAAGCGAAATAGATATTATAAGAATTTTCTTCCTTTAATGCAGCGATACTTTGTGCTAAAATTCGAGACTCCTCCGAATTCAATTCGAGATTTTCAGATGAAAGAGTTATCCCTAATTCGGTCTGATTAATAGCTGCGGCGCTAAAATACGCAGCAGTTTTGTACATTTTGCTGCATTCTACCATCGCTATTATTGCATCCTCCCAATCTTCCTCATCTTCAAATTTTTCTGAGATATGAGAATAGGCTCTTGCCATCACCCATAAAGTACGCGCACACTCAAACATTAAATCTCTTATCTGAATTTCCTTATTGTTGTCTAAAGGTTCTAAAAAATTCGGTGTGATGTCTAAATCTTTTAAAATCTTAATTTGGTCTTCATTTTGATAGTTAATGTTTAAAATTTTAGTGTACTCTAAAACAAGGTTTAGATCGTCTAAACTAAAACTTTCTTCTTCTTTTTCTAAAGCGTCTTCAATTTTCTTTATTTTATAATGCAGATATCTAATACGCTGCATTATTTCGTTTGTAAAAAAAGTCATCTTCCAAACTTATAGTTTTTTATTTAAATTTATGTTAATTAAAATAATTTAATCATCATTTTAAAACCATTTTAAAAATATGAAAATTAATATACATTAAAAATGGTTAATCAAAAAATATTTATTTTTGAATTTGTGAGTGGAGGAGGATACAATCAAGTTGAAATTCCTTCGTCTTTATTTTGTGAAGGTTATGCAATGTTAAGAACCACAATAGAAGATTTCAAAAAATTAGGTTTTCAAATTATTACTTTATTAGATGTTAGGATTGAATTTTTATCTCAATATTTAAAAGCAGATATAATAAAACTAGTTAATAAACACAATGATTACATAAAAACATATACCGAATGTGTAATAGAATCTTCTTATTGCTTTATTATTGCCCCAGAATTTTCAAATATTCTTTATAATTTAACAAAAATAGCAAAAGATAATAAAAAGACCGTTTTAAGCGTAGATTTGGATGGTATTGTTTTGGGAGCTTCTAAGCTAAAAACTTATAACTTCTTTCTGGAAAATAAAGTTAACACACCCCAAACTTATACCATCCCATTTAAAAAAAAATTTGATTTAGAATTTATACTTCAAAAATTTGCCGTATTAAGATGTCCAATTATAATTAAACCTGAAGATGGGGTTGGCTCCGAATCAATATTTTACTTTGAAACTAAGGCGCAGATTATCCATTTTTTTGAAGATTCTAACGAAAAACTTGATCTTAGTAGAAATTATATCCTCCAAGAATACATAGATGGCGAGGACTTAAGCGTATCAATAATTAACGGCGTACCCTCTAAAAAACCAGAAGCCATGAATCAGATAATTTTAAGCATCAATGCACAGATCATAAAATTTAAAGACCCAGTTAATGATTCCATCTACTTAGGTGGTTTTACGCCGGTAGTTGATTACGATTTTTTAAAAAATATCTTAGAAAAAATATTAGAAAACATGGATTTGTCTAGTTTTCGAGGTTATTTTGGCATAGACTTTATTAAAAAAGCGGATAATTCAATATATTTTATTGAGATTAATCCAAGATTGACCACCTCATATGTAGGGATTAGAAATATATTAGATTATAATCCTTTAGAAATGATTTTTAACCAAGATAAACCTTCGCTTAATTTAAACAAATTACATCACCAAAGTTTTTCTAAATTTAATCAATTTGAATTAAAATATGTCGGAGAAGAAACATCCAATGAAATTATTAGCAGAATTGTCCCAAAATTAATGAGTTTGATTCCAGAAATAGTAACACCTCCAATTGCTTTAAGTAAATCGGTGGTGGATCGAGACTTTTTGTATTATTGTTTTATAGCAACGAAAACAAAGGATTTGAATTCTTCAGAGAAAAGAATCTCTAAAATTATTAAGATTTTTGACGACTATAATTTTCAAACGATTAAATAGAAAGTAGAAGGATAATAGAGAAACCTCCGTAGTGGATCAACAGCGAAATAATTAACGAATTTTCAATCTTTAACTTTTTATTCACACTTAAATTATATGTTAACAACCATAAAGACAATACTTGGAATAAAATTACGAGCACGTTATCTAATATTCTAACTGCAGGTAAATTTAAAGAACCTGTAGAAAATAAGATAAAATGCAACACTAAGTAAATATCTATAGGAAATAAAATAATGGGAAAAGCAATTAAAAATTTCAAGGTATTTTCTTTTTTTTTATAAATTATACGACATATGCCTTCGTTAATTAGAAAAAAGAAAAAAATATTGCCTATAAATATAATTGCAAGTATTACTTGAAGAATAGGTTCAATAAATTCTAATTCAGATTGCCCAAAAAAGAGAAAAAAAGGAAATAAACCGTTCAGACCGCAAAATATTGCCCCTATTAAAGCAATCGTAATTGAAATTATTATCGTATAAATCATTTGGTTGCTTTCGTAATTAATATATTTTTTTGGAGTCAAACGCATTAATCCTTTCAAAATTGGTGAACTAAATTCTTTTTTGCTAAAATCAGGAGTAATGATTGTAGTTATGTTATCCTTTAACGAATTGTAAGCGTGACCACCCAATTCAGTTAAGTAGTACTTCTTATCGTCACGTTGTTCAATTAAATGGGATAAAGTGTCTAAATGGTGGTAAATCGTACCCGTACTTACCTTTAATTCTTTTTTAAGGTATGTGAACGAAGTAAACTTATTCTCTCCAATAATGTTTATAATCTTTCTCCTAAGTCCATGGCCCAACGCGTAATAAAAATTAGCCTCAGCATCGTAAATTTTAGCGTTTTCCTTATGCGTTTCTTCTTTTTCACTAATTACTTGATCCCCTTCTTACTTAGCTTTCCTTTATCATAAGGATATTTAAAATATCGAAGAATATCAATATCGAGCCTATAATTGAAAAGTAAAAACCTATTTGGGCGGTAGGAAGATAAATGAATTCTTCTGTGACGATTTTAAAAATGAATATCAAAAAAAATCCCAACCCAACGAAATTAATAATTACAGAATTAATTCTATAATCTATTTTATAAACGATTAAACCCGTTCCCACTAAACAGATTATTCCGCTAATTAAAGGAAATAGATATAAAAAAGAATCTTCAATTGCTACACTCGTCGTAACAACATATATGTATATTAAGGATTGGTTGGAGAACCAAGATAAAAATTGCGATATTATTAATAATATCGAGCCAGTTAATCCTAACAAACGAAAATCTAAATATTTTTTGATATTCATAATTCTTTATCTCTATACGATTTTTATATTAAAAAAAACGTTCAAATAGTATAAACTAAAATAGTAATATTAATTTAAGTCTTAAAATACAACTACAAAAAAAATTTTGAACTGAAATGTCGTCGGAAAAAGAAAATGAAATTAATATGGATTCGATACCACTTCTCGATTATTTAAAGCAAGCGATCCCAGTTGAGGAACTTAGGGATTACGCGTCTGTAAGGCGTATTGGGAGCATAGATTTCGTCAAAGGATTCGCGATCGTCTTTATAATAATAGCTCATACAGGAGGTGCTTGGCTTGATTCTACTTGGATATTTGTCTATGGTTTAGGGTTTACTTTTCTTGACATTCTTGGTCCATCTTTATTTGTTTTTTTGTCTGCATTAAGCGTGGTTTTTAGTATTCGGCGAAAAAAGGGAGCTTTACCGGAAAAGGTCATAAGAAATAGAATTTTTTCTCGAGGAATAATGATTATTGTAATTGCAATTATATTCAATTTAGTTTCTATCGAGTTCACAATTCCCGGATATTCCTTTCCCGCCACACTTTGGGGTTGGAACATCCTAATGTTTATAGGCGCTTCACAGATCTTCTCTTATTACGCTTTAAAACTTAGTAAAATTTCTCGAGCTGTAATAGGAATGTTTATTGTTTTTACATCTGACACGATTAGACTTTGGCTTTTTCAAGGAAAAGAAACGGGAAATGTGTTTATCTCTATTTTACACTATATTATAGTCTCACCTTCTCCTATGACCCCGTTGTTACCCTGGCTCTCAATCTGTTTTCTTTCTTCGATTTTTGGAGAATACTTGTACGAAGCCATGATTGGTGGAACGAAAAAAGATTATAAAAAGTTATTTCGAACCTTTTTCTATTGGGGGATTTTCCTTGTTCTTACTGGCATTTTTTTAGGTAGCAATGCATACGTTCCCGGAGGTTTTACAACCAGTGAACTTCCTTTAAATGAATATCCTCATATAGATCTTTTAAATACAATGCGAACTAAAAGTATCTTCTCTATATTTACATATCCTGGGATGTGGGAATTTTTAATCAGGGGACGAGCGCCTAACATGATATACAATTTAGGTGCTGCGCTTTTACTTATTGCTATTAGTTTCTATTTTATCGACATAAAAAGGAAAATGAATGTTTTTATATCCATGATGAATTACTATGGAAAAGTGTCGTTGAGTTTGTTTTTGCTACATTTTATATTTATCACGCTCTTTTTAAGTTCTCTCAATTTGGTTGTTTTCGTATTCGTTGTTTTTGCTTATTTGGGATTTTGGGGGTTCACTGCATACATTTGGAACGAGTTCTATGGCGGTATGGGTTCGCCAGAGTGGTTTATGGCCCAAGTCGGTAGAATTGGGCAGAAGACAGGGAAGACTGTTAAGAAGGAAATACGCATAATAGAAGAAGAAATAAAAGAGACGATACAAAAAATAAAACAAGAACACGATAAAGATTCAAAAGGATAAGTCGCTACAAATAATTTCTAATAGAATTTTAAATAATTTCTAATTTCTTATCTCAATTTTTCTTTTTTGTGATAAAGTTTAAATTTTCATAAGACAAGAATATTCTATAATTTTCAAGTAATAATTTTAATTGGTGAAAAAATGTCGATTGAAAATGAATTAGGAACGGCAACTGAATCCCCTCCACTATTCAATTATTTGCAAGAATTAATCCCATTAGAAGATATTAGGGATTTTGCTTCGCCAAAACGAATTGGAAGCATTGATTTTGTAAAAGGTTTCGCAATTGTTTTTATTATATTAGCGCATTCGGGTAGCGCTTGGTTAAACATTGAAAACCAATATGTTTACGGGATATTATTTTCATTAATGGATTTCCTTGGCCCATCGCTATTTGTTTTTCTTTCGTCTCTAAGCGTAATTTTCAGCATAAAAAATAAGCAAAACATACTCCCTCCTAAAGTAATTCGCATGCGAATTTTCTCGAGAGGCGCAATGATTATCCTAATAGCGATGATTTATAATGTTGTATCCCTAACTTTGGATGGATTTGGCGTACCATTCCCTTTAAGCCTTTGGGGTTGGAATATTCTCATGTTTATTGGTTTCTCTCAGATCTTTTCGTTTTACGCTCTAAAATTAACTAAGCTTTATCGGGGCATTTTTGCTATTTTAATCGTAGTATTTTCAAATGTGATTAGAGACCTAATTTTTATTCCAGGATTAGAAGGGAATAATTTAATCGTAATCGTAATTCATTTTATAGTAATCGGACCAAACCCCATGGTACCCCTCCTTCCGGGTCTTGCTATCTGCTTTATTTCTACTATCTTTGGAGAATATCTCCACGAAGCTATGAATAAGGGGACTGACGATGCGTATGTTGGTTTATTTCGCATTTTTATGGTTTGGGGTATTATCTTGGTGGCGGTAGGTATTGGTTTTGGTTCTCAATTGTACACTGAATCTTCAATGCCAGGTGGACTCTTAGAATATCCTCACATGATCTTATTAAGTGTAGCAAATGAACAAAGCTACTTTGTAATTCCCGGAATGCCTGAGTTTTTAATTAGGGGTAGAGGCCCAAACATGTTTTATAATTTAGGTGCTGCGCTTTTAATAATAGCTATCTGCTTTTATTTTATTGACATCAAGAAGAAATATGGTAATTTCGTTAAAATGCTAGTATATTACGGTAAAGTCTCGTTAAGCCTATTTTTTGTGCACCAGCTATTTCTTGGTTTATTTATTGGACAATTCGATGTAATTCTTTTCCTCATTATAAACATAACTTATGTTGCTTTTATGGGTTTCTTAATGTATATTTGGATGGAGTACGCAAATGGAGTCGGAAGCCCGGAGTGGTTAATGGCTTATATTGGAAGTCTTGGGAAGAAGAAACGAAAAAAATAGAAAAAAAACATACGCAAACTCAAAAATATTTTTTCCTTATTACTTTTTTCTTTTGAAGTACCATCCAGTCCTAAACATATAAATACCTTTAAGATAATATTGAATATAGTAAAATTAATAAAATAAAAATTGTAAATGTTCTCATTAGTAAGGATGAATTTTTGAACATCCTTAACCTAAGAGAAATAATTACAACTCTTTGGTGAAATCGTTGGATAAATCGTCGGATATATCGTCGTTTAAGTTTAAAGTTTGTTTGTTTGGGCCTGGAAATGTAGGTAAAACCTCTTTACTCATCCGATATATAAAGGATTACTTTACTTCTGATTTAAAACAGACAATTGGTTCGAATTTTTTAATAAAGGATGTTGAAATTGACCAAAAAATCGTTAGACTTTTGTTATGGGACATAGGCGGTCAAGATCAGTTTGCAAAACTACGCTCGATCTATTTCAAAGGGAGTAATGCGGCATTTGGAGTCTTCGATTTAACTTCGCCTCAATCCCTTTTAAAACTCCCTGGATGGATTAGCAGTATAAAGAAAACAGTTAAAAAATCAATACCTATACTTATAGTCGGAAATAAGAACGATTTAGAACGCCAAATTGAGAGGGGTGAGGCAGAAGACTTGGCAAAGCGATTAAATTGCGAGTATTTAGAAACTTCTGCAAAAACGGGAGAAAATGTTGAAATAGCTTTTGAGAAATTAGCTCGAGCTTTGATCTCGAGTACCTTAAGTTAAATTTCAATAACTTATTTAATCATTCAATCGTTCTAACTTATTTTTATGTCAAGTTTTTGTATCTCTTCAACCAAATTATCCAATCCAATAAATCTTATTGAATTTATTCCTAATACCCGCGCTGATCGAACGTTATTAAAACCATCGTCAATAAATATAATTTCTTCTGGTTTACACCCTGCTATTTTTAAAGCATACTCGAAAACTTTCGGGTCTGGTTTTGTCATGTGTATTTCATGCGAGAGAATAAATTCGTCAAAAAGCTCCCAAATATTCCATTTTTGTTTCTTCAAATAAGACCAATGACTTGAATTAATATTTGACATGCAAATTATCTTTAGATTATTGAAAGTTTTGATTTTTCTAAGTAACTCAACCATATCTAGATTGAGGTCTGCAATAATACTATTAAAAGCGTTATAAAACTCAGTTTGATCAAGAGCACATACTTCAAGTAATTCGCAAGCTTGTTGGTAGAACTCTTTATCTGTTATTCTACCTTGGTGATAAGTATCTGATTGACGAAAAAATTCTAACATTATCGGAGTTTTAGGTTTATTCAGAGGAGATGGAGTTATTACTTCATTAAAGAACCGACTAAAATCTAAATCAATCATAACATCTCCTAAATCGATAATAACACACTTTATTTTTTTTTGTTTTTTTATTTTTGTAATCTTACATCACCATATATGCGCAATTCGCGTTTTATTTTCTAAAATACACTTTGGTTGAAAATCGTCTAAAAGGCTTTGGTAATTTGTGTTTAGGGAACCCTTTTGTGTCTTTGTCGAGCATTTCGAGTAGTTCGCTTAATTTTATATTGTTTACGTTTTTTGAAGTACCTTTTTTTGGACCAATAGGTTGACCGATTAATCTTTGTCGCACCGAAATGGTTTGAGCTTCTTGCTCTTTTTTACCTAATATTACTGTATAAGGAATCCACTCCACTTCTGATTGTCGAATCTTTTTTCCTAATTTTTCATCTCTATCATCAAAATCTACTCTGTAAAATTCTCTGCTGAGAATCTCCAAAACTTTTTCAGCGTATTCTTTCTGATCTTCACTAACTGTGATAATTCTTACTTGTATAGGGGATATCCAAGTCTTAAATCCGGGAACAATTTTGTCCTTATCCCTTACAGCTGTTTCAATCAACCCCCATAAAATTCTTTCTAGCCCTCCCGTTGGAGAATTGTGAAGAATTACCGGATACTTCTTTACACCATCAATATCTGTAAAATGAATGTCGTATTTTTGTCTCTTTTTTCCTTCGTTATCGACCATATATTCAAGCGAACTTTCTACGTCAATTTGGTTAGTTGAGAGTGTAGCGCTTCTATTTTGAGCTGAGAGAACTGGTCTTTCGAACTTTAAAACAAAGTAAAAGTACCGTTCTTCCCATAATTCTAATAAAGCTGGTTGTCCTTCTTTCTTTACTAAATCTTTAATCCATTCCTTGTTTTCTCTATAAAAATCTTGAGTTGCTCTGAAAATTATGTAAGATTTAATTCCCAGGTCGTCTAAAAGATTTTTTATTAAGAAGTATTGACTTTTAAATTCTTCTACGGAGGACTTTACATCTTTGCATAATGTATGCATATCAGGCATTACAAAACTTCTTAACCTTCTCAAGCCTGTAAGCTCCCCTTTCATTTCCCGTCTAAAGGAATATTGTTCCCATTCATATACTTTTAATGGGAAATAATGAGGTTTTAAATTCATAGAGCTTAATAAATCAAAAAGTAAGAAATCAGAAGCATATCTTAATATATACCTATCATTTCCCGATTCAACCCAATAACTCCTCGCTGGAAAACGCGCAGTTTGTGCGGTTAACTTTTTGTTTTTAGTAGTGTACATAAGAGGAGTGTCAATAAGAAGAGCGCCATAATCAATTATCCTATCTTCCACAAAACTTTTAATCAAGTTTTTCATAATCACTCCTTTACTATACCAACGGAGATTCCCCGCATCTGTATTTGGATCAAAATCTACAAGCTCAAATTCTTTCATTACTTTGATATGAGCTGGTTCGATACCTTCGTCTGTTCTTTTTGTTCCTAATTCAGATTCTAAGAAAAGCTGGAAATCTTCGTCTTTAGTCTCTTTTAAGGGCAATACTTTATTATCTTCATCAAATTCTAAATCTAATTCAGTTCCTTGGGGGGTTATTACTTTAAACACAGCCGTTTCTATGTGTTCTTCGGGTTGAATGTATAGCTTTACATCTCGGTACATTTCAGCTACTTCGTGACCAATACAGTTTATTTTAAAAGATTTGTACCAACCAAATGGAGAAAACTTTGCTTCTATACCTTTTTCTTTTAAGAATTCTGCTATTTTAGGACAAACATCCATAGCGTTTGATTCATTACTAAGAAATTTGCTTAAATGCGCCCAAGGGTAAACTAATACTTGATCAACCCTATATACATCCCTTTCTTTTATTAACTCAAGAATTTTTCTTGGTTTTCCTTTGATTTGGCCACTTTCAATCTTTTTATTATATTCTCTTATCACTTCGTTTTTAAGTCTAATTTTTTCGGGAAAATTAGTTATTTGATTTATTGCGTCTTCTATCACTTGAGCACCTTGTTTGGAAATCAAATCTGTATCGTAAGTATCTTGATCTTCTACAGATACGTAAGCTACTAAAATTAAACCCTCCATTTTAATTACATCTTCGGGAAAGTCTTGTGGATTGCTTGTGGCTACTTTATTTTTTATAACTTCTACCTTATCGGAGTGAATTAATAAAATTTTCATGATTATATCAAAAATCCTAAATATTTTTCTTCCTTTAGATAATTAACAATTTAAAATTGAAATTAATTATTACTAAAATATTTATTTATAAGAATGAGGCTTAAAAATATTTTCTCAGAATTAACCCAAGTTCTGGATAAATTAGATCAAGATAGAGAAGAAATACTCAAAATGTCCAGAAGGTTAATTCGGGAATGTAGTATTGCAATAAAACATATACATCGAAAAGAATTTAATCAATATCGCGAAAAAGTTTCAAATATAAAACAGAACCATAAAGAACTATTATTATTGGTAAAAAATAATCCAAGCGTTTTAGTCAAGTATTTAAAAACTGCAGAACAAGAATACGCAGAAGCTGTTGCTTTTTATTCGATTATTTCAAAAGAGGCTCTTCCATTGCCTAGTGAATTGAACATTACACCTTTAAATTATGCTTTAGGGCTTGCTGATGTAATTGGAGAATTGCGAAGATACGCGCTAGATAATATTAGAAATTCTATTATAGACGATCTAAACTATATTTTAGAAAGTATGGATGATATCTACACGCAATTATTTTCGCTTGATTACCCCTCTGGATTAACTCAAGATTTAAGGCACAAAACAGATGTAGCGAGAAGTATAATAGAGAAAACTAGAGGGGACGTTTCAATCTCCCTTCAAATGAATGATTTAAAAAAATGTATGGAAAAAAGTCTTAAATAAAAATTTAATGTAACACATTAAAACGAGATGAAAAAAAATCGTTAAAAAAGTACTTATAGCAGGAACTTTTGATCTGCTCCATCCAGGACATTTATACTTAATCCAAGAAGCTGCTAAAATGGGTGATGTCTATGTCATAGTATCTACAGATAAAAACGCAGAGAAATTTAAAAATTATCAAATAATTGTACCTGAAGATCAAAGATTAGAAGTGATAAAAAATATAAAAAATGTAAAAGTAGCTAGATTAGGAAGATCAGATAACGATACGCTTAAAACTGTTAAAGAAATAAATCCGGACATCATTCTCTTGGGGCCAGATCAAAAATACGATCTAGAAATACTAAAGCGAGGATTAATAGAAAAAGGACTGACCCACATAACAGTTAAAAGGTTAGATACTTATTATGATAAATATAAATTACACTCTTCTAGTCTTATTAAAAAGAAAATTGTAGAACAATTTAAAAAATAAACTTATTGGTGGACTATTGGCTGAAGAAGAAATCTCACAGGAAAATTATGCTAATTGGTTTGCTCTTTATCAACTTTGTCAATTAACAAAGAATAAGCGTAAAATTACTATAAGCACTATTAAATTTGGTGAAATATTAGGGTTAAGTCAACAATCAGGGAGTCGGAGAATTAACGCGTTAATTGAATTACATTGGATCAAAAGAAAAACTGATGGTAAATCACAAACGATATCAATAACTAAAGAAGGAACTAATGTTATGCTTACAGTTTATAAAAATTTAAAAACTCTTCTTGAGTCAATTTTGATCGTTGGCGAAGTAGTAGAGGGAATGCACGAAGGTGGATATTACGTTTCCATTAAAGGCTATTACGATCAATTTAAAAAAAAATTAGGCTTCGAACCTTATATAGGTACATTAAATTTATTATTAACTGATACTACAAACACAATTTTACGTGAAAAACTACAAAATATATCACCAGTTATAATTGAGGGATTTAAAGATCAAAATAGAGAATACGGGCCTGTTAAATGCTATGATGTGTACATCTCCCGAATGGATGATAAAAATAATCGCCGAAAAGCGGCTATATTAGACATTAAAAGAACTCATCACGAAAAAAGCATTATAGAGATTTTAGCTAAGCCATATTTAAGAGATTATTATAATTTGAAAGATGGAGATAAGCTCATCATCGAATTAATTAAAAATAGATAGAAATACGATAGAATCTATTTAAATTATAAAATAAGATTTAATTTTAATTTCCTTTTTCGAAATTTCTTATAAGTTTCTTAATTTTAAAATATCTGAAGTAAACCGTAGCTATTACTAAGATCATAAAAAGAAATAAAAACTCGTTAACGAATCCATAAAAATTCGCGATTAACATAGTAATAAACAAATAAAATAGCCGTTCTGATCTAGCCATTAGCCCATAATCAAAATCTCCTTTATAAAAAGTCTCAGCTCTCGCTCTTAAATAACTTATCATTATCGAACTTAAAAAAGAAATAATAATAATTATTTTCATATCAAAATAACACCATAAAAAAGAATTCCAACAATAAAACAAAAGAGCAAAAAAAATAACAAATTCGCTCGTTCTATCCATAATTGAATCAAAGAAGCTTCCAAAAGTTGTTGCTCTATTCTTTATCCTAGCGATTGCCCCATCAACGCCATCAAAAATACCCACTAAAAATACGAATATTGAGAAAAAAAATAAATTAAAAAAAAAAACAAGAGCAAAAAAACTAAAAAAAGAAAAACAAAGCATTATGACCGTTGCTAAATTAGGATTCACGCCCATTTTGCCTAATCCCTTCGCTAATAATTCAATAAAGGGTCGAAATATTCTACGAAGCCGAAATTTTGAAGCCATGACTCTTAGACAAACTTTATTTTTTTGCTAATTTTAATCGTTCTTCTCATATATTTTTTTAAAACTAATTATTCCAGTATAGAACCCTATTATCGTCGCGAGTATTTGAAGGATTTCAATACAAAACACATACCAAATTAATACATCAATCCTAAAATATATA
Source organism: Promethearchaeia archaeon (assembly GCA_029856105.1). GTDB lineage: Archaea > Asgardarchaeota > Lokiarchaeia > Sigyniarchaeales > SOKP01 > SOKP01. Next base: position 27,370 of record JAHQWH010000093.1, read on the forward strand.
AACTGTCCTATAATTTCGTAATACAGCGAAATATCCCACACTTTTATTATAAAGAAAGTAATAAATATTAATATTCCAGAAATTAGCGTTTTGGTGAATAACTGTTTTTTCTTTAGAAAAATTCCCATTATGGTACTAGTTACTATTAATGAGAAAGAAGCTATCAATAAAGTAGAAATAAACGAAATTTGAAATATGAAATTCTCAAAAAGTATTGAATAGTGAAGATGTGAATCGATAAATGATGTTCCGGAACCGAATATTAAGGAACCTAAGAAAGATATAGAAATGATCAATAGTAGACAACCAATGCTATTTAAATAGAAATAAATACTTGATACTTTTCTCAAATCATAATTTAAACTTCCAACACTTCTAACATAGTATAGCTCTTTTAGATCGTCTAATTTTACTAAAATATCGTCTGGGGTTTCATTCGATACTCTTTTAAATTCGTAAGAAGTATATTTCTCCATTAAATCGCCTAATAATGCTCGAGCATCGCTTCGATTTCTAGCCGTACTTTTATTCCCCGCTTGAAACCAAATTGTTTCTTGTGAAGTATCTACGACAACAACAACATCGCTATCATTAATCTCGTCTGCTTGATACCACTGTCCCTTTAGATATTTGTAAGGAAAAAGATTAGTAGACATTATGACCTCTTGAAATTCTTTTTATTTATATATAATACTTAATTTTAATATTTATAATCTTTTTAATCTAATAATTTTAAAGATTTTAAAACAATTATACAATTATACAATAAAAAAATTACGTGACGATAATTGAAATTACGACTTATACTGAAGACTAAAAGCCGAAAAGACAAAGAAGTGGTCATAAAATTCAGCATACCTCCAAGTAAACATTCTGGTTTCATAAATTTTATCAATATGGCTCTAAACCAAAATAAACCAGTAATAATTACATTCGAAAAAATAAGCAAATCAGGAGAAAAGCAAGAAAGTAAAATTGTTGGAACATTCAAATTTGAAGGGAAGGATGATCCTGGATTAAAACAACTCGAAGAAGAAATCGACGATAAAGAAAAAAAAAGGAAAAAGCAACACCAAAAAAGAGTTCAAAAATAAATCTTTTATTTTGTTATTACAATATTTAATTTAACATCCTTTTGTTAAAATTTATTTATACTAAATTAATATCAGTTTATTTTAAAAATGGAAGCCACAAAAAGTTTAGAAATTCCCGGAAGAATTTGCTTGATGGGTGATAAGGTTGATCTATTGGGAAAACCTGTTATAGCTATGGCAATAAACTTAATGATGAGGCTCGATTACACAGCTAGGTTTGATGACATAATTGAGTTTTATAGCCATGATACGAGAGAAAGAATTAAATTCAATTTGGGTGATTCACCTCCAAAAGATAATGATTTAGGTTATTGGAGTGTTTTGTATGAACGGTTGAAAGAAAAAATTACCCATGGATTTGTTTTAGAAGTTAAATCTGACATTCCTATAGGCGTAGGGTTATCTACATCGGCAGCATTATCTGTAGGATTTTTACGAACAATGAGCGAAGCTTTTTCTTTTAACCTTTCTAACAATGAAATCGCCGAACTTGCATATTTGGGAGAAAATCACGATTTAGGCATTCAATGTGGAAGAATGGATCAATATAGCATAGCTCATGGTGGTATAACTTTTATTCATACCAATGAAAATCCTGGAGTTGAACAGCTAGATATTAGTTATCTACCAATTGTTGTAGGGGACTCAATTGAAGAAAGAAAAGCGGTATTAGTGTTAAATAGAATCAAAAGACAAATCAGAGAGAAAGATTCCCTAACATTAAATGCCTTTAAGGTAATTGAAGATTGTGTAAATCAAGGCAAACAAGCATTATTGAAAAGCGATTTTAAAAAGTTTGGAATGTACATGGATATCCAACAAGAACAAGAAATTATCCTAGAGGCAGCAACAGAAAAGATATTGAAATTATGTAAAGCAGCTAAAAATGCTGGTGCTTTTGGAGCAAAACAAATGGGTGCTGGTGGAGGCGGTTGTATGCTCGCGTTCGCTCCTGGAAAGCAAGAAGAAGTCGCTCGAGCTATTGAAAAAGCGGGCGGGCGAGCGTGGATTTTTGAAATATTCAAATATAAGCACTAAGATAGGCTAATGAAGCCCAGTTTGATTAGGTTTTTAGAAATATTATATACTTGTGAATATTCTAAATCCAAACTATTAGCAATTTGTTCAATTGATTTCTTCCCATTAATTTGATAAAAAACTTTACATGAAGTTTCGCCAGTTAAATAATATTTAGGATTAATTTTTTTAGTAATAGTGAAACGGGGAATTTGATTGCAATAATGCGGTAAGCCCGGCGAAGGATCTAATTTACCTTTTAATGCGTATAAATTGGATTCTTCATTAAGTTTTTCTTCTACACATTTGAATAATTCAACGATTCTTTCCTTGAACCCAGATTCACTATCTTCTAATTCTTCTTTTTTAAAGCCTTCTAATACGCATCCAAACGTCTCAAATGCATTTGTTCTTCCTCTCCAATTTAATATTTCATTGATGTTGAATTTTTGTAAAAATGTACGAGACACTTTTCTTAAGATTCTTAGTACATTTATAGCTTTAGATTTTTCGTCATAAGTAGCGATATATAGTAAATTTGGGATGCTTGAATCTTTTAAAAAAGACAATTTTAAATCGTTATTAGATAATTTTAGTTCACTTATCGTTCCTAAATCCTCAAACGAGTCAGAAAATGAGTTTAAAGCCGAAAAGAAACCCGATACCAATAATAATGAATCAGCTTGCGAAAAAACGTTTTTACTAATAGAAAAGTTCTTGAATAATAATGGTAAACCGTCTTTAATTATTAAAAAATCGTGTATCATAAATTAAACTCGTTATTTTTTATCTAGGTTATTAGAATAACTTAAAGAAAAATCATAATTAAAACATCAATAAAATTTAATATCCAAAAAAGAAAAAAAAAAGTAATATCCTAATAATACAATATCAAAAAAAAGAAAAAAGAAAAAAAAAGTAATATCCTAGTAAATACAAGAAAATGATTCGAATTAAATCTCCTGGAAGAATATGTCTCTTTGGCGAACATCAAGATTATTTAGATTATCCTATAATCTCTATGGCGATATCAAAGTATATTTATTTAGAAGCAGAAAGAATTTCTGAGCCAAAATTTTTAATAAATATGCCTAATTTAAATTCAACTATAGAGATATCACTAAATAATAAAGAGCTCGATTACGAATCAAATCGAGATTATTTAATTAGTGGTTACAATCAATTTCTCAGGAAAAGAAGTAGGTTTGAAAAAGGTTATAAGATTAAAATTACTGGAGATATCCCAATTAACGCAGGTGTTGCCAGTTCTTCAGCTTTAGTGATTGCTTGGTTATACTTTTTAAATATAATAAATGATACAAAATTAGATCTCTTTCAGTTAGCATTAGAGGGATATAATACGGAAGTAAGGGAATTTAAAGAAGGAGGGGGTATGATGGACCACTTTAGTTCGGTTTTTGGAAACTTAATCTTTTTAAAACCTGTACTCCCAAAACCTAATTTAATTGTTTATGACTTCAACCTAAAAGGGTTTGTTTTAGGAAATTCAATGGAAAAAAAAGAGACGGTAGATGACTTGGTTAGAACAAAAAATCTAACGTTAGATGCTTTTGAGAAAATTTCTAATATAATGCCCGGATTCAATCAATTTTATACAAAATTAGAAGATATCCAGCCACATTTACTTAGTTTAAAAAAAGAGCATCAGAAAAAGATAGTAGGAAATATTATTAATAGAGACATTACTTATAAAGCAAAAGAATTGATCGACAAACAGCTTTCTTTGTTAATAAAAGGAAAGAACTCAAATATTATGGTTGATTTTTATCGAAAACTAGGATATCTATTAAATTTGCATCAAGAACAATTAAGAGACAATATACAGATTTCAACTAATAAAATTAATAAAATTATTGCTAATTGTTTAAGCTCTGGGGCTTTAGGGGGAAAAATTAATGGTTCTGGCTTCGGTGGGACGATGTTTGCTTTAATGCCAAATAATGTACAACTACTTAAGAAGGTTATAGAAGATGCGAGCGGGGAAGCTTTTATTATAGAAACTAGTAAAGGAGTTGAGATATACTGAAAGCGATTGTGTTATGTGCTGGTTATGGAAAACGATTGTATCCCTATACTAAAAAATACCAAAAAACAATGATACCTCTTCATGGAAAGCCCATGTTAGAGTATATTTTAAATGGGCTGATTTATGCGGGATTTCAAAATATTATATTAGTAGTAGGATATCGAAAAGAACAAATTATTGACTACTTTCAAAATGGTAAAAAATGGGGGGTAAATATTGAATATATCAATCAAAAAGAGTTAAATGGCACAGGAGGCGCGGTACTACTCTGTAAGGATTCAATTTCTAATAATAATTTTTTTTTAACGTGGGGGGATATTCTAGTACCTTATGAAGTCTATAAAAAAGTGTACGATATTCATCGAAAAGAAAAGTATGATTTTATCTTAGTAGCAAACTATACTAAAGACCCTCATTTAGGTGCTGCTGTTTTTTGTGACGATGTTATCTGCAAAAATATAGTTGAGAAGCCGCCAAAGGGAACGTCTGGGTCGAATCTAAATAATTGTGGCGTGTTTATATTTTCTAAGGAAATTTTCGAAGTTTTAAAAAACCTCAAACCCTCTGAAAGAGGTGAGATAGAAATACCAAAGGCTCTCTTAAAAGGTATGAAGGAGCGAAACTGGAAAGTAAGAGTAGTAGAGATGGAGATGGATCGGTTTAGAGGGGATTTTGGGGATAAGGAGGAGTATGAACGATTAAAAGATGATTCATCGTGGCTTCAATTTTTAAAAATTTAAATAGTAGAAAAGTGAAAATAAATACATAGCAATACAAATGAGATGTTTTTATTACTATTTTAAAAAATGTGGTTTAAATGCGAATAAGAACGAGAAAAAATCTTTTTAAAAAAAATATCGCGATAACTTTTTTATTTTTAATTCCAGTAATTAGTTTTTCTAGCTTTTTAGGTTTTGGTCTTTACATCCTTGACGATCTCGCTTCACTAACTTTAAATCTTAAGCCTCCAAAAACAGAGTACTTCACACCTTTAAATCAAATTGAAGGAAATCAAACTTATTTGGAACAAATGGCAGATACATACGATTATCAGTTGGAGAAATGGCATGTCCCTACTAATATTAGTATTGATGTTACATTTACTAACGATACTTATAGCGAGGTTGGATATTGGCACGGAACCGATAACGGAAATCTCCATCTAGGGTATACGCTCGCGTCACAATGTTTGCGTTATAAATACGCGTTAGATAATAACGAAATAGACGAATTAAATAATGCTACCCGTATGATAAAGAAATGTGTTTCTGGATTTACTAATATGCTTGCTGCTCCCAACGGGGGGATTGGCCCCGATTATCCTGGAATGCCAGCAAGGTTTGTCTCTGCTCCAGAGAATCGAAAATATCACGAATGGCTATTCCAAGAACACCCAAGACATTTTAATGGAACGGGGCCCTATAAAAATTGGAGAGTTAGATTACATACTTCACGCGACGAGTTAGCAGGATATTATCTTGGCTTTGCCAGCGTTTTAAAATTTGTTGATCCTGAAGCGAATGATGATAGTAGATGGTGCGTAGAAAGAATTGGCTTATTAGCAGCGCAAATGATCGAAGGTTTTCGCAAAACTAACTGGTTACTATTAGGGGGAGAGGGAGAACCTGTAGGTTCAGACTTAAATCCAATATTAGGGGAAAATATGTGGCAATTAACCTTACTACGCATAGGTGCTACAGCATTTCCCGAAAAATACGATTCTCTTTACCATTATGTGGCAGCAAAAATTATGTCAATGAATAACGGACATATGGGGTCAGTTAGCAATACAGCAATGGATACTTACGCTTTAGCTTTTAGTATGGATGTAGAATTTGCCTTAATAATGCTGGAAGACAATCCCTTATTACAATATCATTACATAAAAAGATTTGAAGAAGGCTTTTATAGTTTCTTAAGATACCATCGTAATGCCTTTTTCAATATTGTTCATCTTGCTTTTATGACTTTAATAGAAGATTCTTCTTTATTTGAGGATCCACAATATAATGATGAGACAATAAAATGGGATATTTTAGATCAATTGTGGAGGTATAAGACATCTGGATGGGCTAATGGCATAAGGAATTACAATTTAACTATAAGGCCTAATTCAACAAGAGCAACAAGCCTTAACCCTGATATTGCTGCTATGGAAATTAGTCCATTAAGCGCTAAATGGCTGGAATTCTTTGAAAACAATGTGTATGGCTCTCTCTTTTCTTGGATGGGGGAATTAGTTGATATTGATAATGTTCAATACTTATTCCCGTTAACAATCTCAGAAATGGGCGTTCATCACTTCCTCTGGGAACATGGCAAATTTTTTGGGACAGGAGGAAATCCTACTGGAAATGGATTAACACAGGTGATACCTAACTCGTATCTGGTCATTTACTGGATGGGAAAAGCTTTTAATATATTCTAATCTGAAAAAAAAAGAAAAAAGGATTATTTACAGATATTTATAATAGCTAGAAGCGTTGAATTTCTCAAAAACTTCGTAAACTTCTCTGAGGACGTTCTTATCGGCGGTTTTTGGCTTCTTTACGTAAGAGATTTTAATGTTGTGGTTTTTGTATAATACGAGGGTAAGGTTATCTGAAACGTCGCAAGGCTCGTAGTTTTCTATTCGCTTAAAATCTACGTCCTTTTGCTTATAGATCGGACAGCCCAAATAAGAAAACAGCTCTCTTAAATCGGATACGAGGCTTCTTATCGAATATTTATCGTACAAATGAAATTTAAGGAAACCTGCATACGATTGCACGAGTAATCTATTTGCGTTTTTTCCCGTTAGCTTTCTAATTTCCTCAACATTTTCTATCGTTTTATAGTTCTGTAAATGTCGAGAATTGACGATTTGTGTTATCCTATCCCCAATTGTCTTGCTTGAAAAGTAGGTTCTGAACCGTTCCTCTATGGACTCTATCGAATCCCCAATGTTTACTCGATTTGGTAACCAATTTGTAGGGACGGGGTCTCAACAAACTTTCGATCTAAGCTACGGTCTTAGTGGAATTACTCAATGGGACGACAAATATTTCGTTATCTACAACGAGCAAGAATTAATAAGCGAATTTGGACAATTTACCAAAGGTATTTCTTCAGGTCGTCCAACTATCACCTTTACTCAAGGCCCTCCAGACCAAGCAAAAATTTTTACTTGGAGAACGACGATCTTTTTCCAGGAATTCATGAAGTCGGTAATGAAATAAAATACCCTCGTGATTGGGATTATCCACAAGTTATAGCTAAACATTACATTGAGTTACTCCTCAGGCAAGGTGGTCTATTACCAGCTGGAGCGCGCGGAGAAGGTGCTGAGAATTTCGACATCTCAAGGCGCAGAAATAGGCACCATATCGACTTCTATAAAGCGTCAAAGGACGTAATGAATCTCATATTATTGGGGAATTTACATTCTAGATTTACGGGTTTGGAACCAGTAAAGAATTTAGATTATTATACTCTTATGCGCTATATGCGCGACGGCTTCGAAGAAGCAAGACCCCCATCTTTTTGGGATGAAAATTTACAAGATCTTTACATAAGACGCCTTAAAGAATTTATTACTGAATGGGAAGATACAGAAAGTTCAATACGATATACAGATCCGAGAACTGGTGAAAAAGTAGATTTTATTAAAATGATCTATAAAGGACAGACATACAACCTACAAGGAATGCTCAATAAAGGCTGGATTACGAAAGAGTGGGTTAATAACATCATACAAGACTTAAGGCAGAAATTAGAAAGTCGAGGTTTATTGTAAAAGTTATGCTATTAACACAAATTATTAAATCTTAGTACAGTAAAGGTTTAATTATAAACAATTACTTTTTTATTTAGCAATGAATATAAGAGAATTAAATTCTAAGGTAATAGAGGAGTTAGATCCACAAGAATATTATCATCTTATGGAATTAGACGACTTGATAAGCACCAATCTCAAGAAAAAGCGTGACGATAATTCAAGTCCAATTTATCTTGAGGTTGAAGGCAGGAGTATCATTGAACTTTTTTTAGTTTCGTGTTGCTTAACATCATTCCCTCAAGTAGTTTGTAAATTTGAGATGTTAAAAGATTTAGATTTAGACCGAAACGCGATTGAAACTATTCCAAGTACAATTGAGGAGTTGAAATTCTTAGAAGTTCTAAGCATATCCGATAATAAGCTAAGAGTGTTTCCTGAGTCGATAACAATGGTTACCTCTCTGCGGAGTCTAAATTTGGCGAATAATAACATCGTTTCAATGCCGAATTCGATTAGTAATTTAAAACTTCTTCGTCATTTAGCTTTGGGCGATAATCGTCTTGAAACGCTACCCGAGTCAATAGGGGAGTTAAAGTTTTTGAAGACGCTTTATCTTAACGATAATAACTTGAATTATTTGCCAGAAAGTTTTGGAGGTCTAAAAAATTTGAAGGAAACATCAATTAGAAATAATCGGTTAAAAACAATCCCCGCGTCGGTTGGAAATCTTAAGAATTTGAGCTTTTTTAGCTTAGCAAATAACAGTTTGGAACAATTACCTGCCACAATCGGGGGAATGAAGTCGCTTAAGTCTCTTTGGTTGGATGGGAACAAATTAGAGGAATTACCAAGCTCTATTACTAATTTAAAGTCATTAAGAAAGATACAACTAAAAGGGAATCCTTTAAAATCTATTCCAGACACTCTGATAAAAAATTCTATTGATATTGTTTAAAGATTTCAGCAACTTGAACCATAAATCAATTCTGAATTCTAATGTCTTTTGCATATTCGAGCCACAAATACCTCAAAAAACTCATACAATATATTTCTTCGTATCTTTAGTTCTTTCCATTACAAAAATTGCATCTTGTGGACATGAGTTAAATAATCTCATACAAAATTCACAATTATAATCTTTGGAATACTAGAACCATAAACTGGAAAGCCAATCCCGATTATATCCCATTCAGATATTTGCTCAGCAATTAAAGCATCCCAATCTATATCCTTCCGCTCGATTGAATATGTGGTTGTGTCATGTCCCTTTTCTATAAAAATAGATTTAAGTTTTTCAGAAACCCACCATGTATTTCCTGTTCCACTGAAATAAAAAATCGCAATTTTCATAATAATTTGTTATTATTTAATAAATTCACCAGTACATTTAAGGATTAAAGTTGTTAATCTTCAAATAAATCTTCAAATTTATAACCTAATGCATGAGATAATTTTTCTATCTCACTTTTCTTATAATTTAAAGCCAATTGAGATTCATTAAGGTTTTTTAGCTCAATCAACTTAATTTTTTTCATACCTATAGTTTCAGAAATGCTTTCTAATTCATCCAGAGTTTTATTACCAAGCAAATCATTTATGATAGGT
>JAHQWH010000095.1 GCA_029856105.1 Promethearchaeia archaeon
ATTTATGATGATCCTGAGTTCGCCAAAAAATACGATGTAGAACGCGTTCCTACTATTCTATTTATTGACGACGATGGTCGTGAAATAATTCGTTATCTAGCTGCACCTCAAGGAGGAGAAATCCAACCGTTCATTCAAGCGTTGTTCGTTTTTGCAGGTGCTCCGAATTATTACAAAGCGACAATAAAACAGAACTTGGATCGCATTCCTCCTTCAACGATTAGAGTAATGTTAACTAACGCGTGTCCTTATTGTCCTAGCGTTGCTACAGTGGCAAATATGATCGCTTTGGCTTCAGATGGAAAGATTCGAACGATTATAGTTGACATCATGACCAATCCAGATATAGGTCAATACTATGACGCTTCTGGAGTTCCGTACACGATCATTAACGATAAAAAAACTTTAGTTGGGATGGTTGGTGCAAATGAAATTTTTAAAGCATTAATAGGAGGAAACATCAATGTTCAATATTGATATGGAAGGCGTAGATTTTGAAAAAACCTATGACCTAATTGTTTTAGGTGGTGGACCAACTGCGATTGGATGTGCCATCTATGCCGCCAGGTTCGCGTTGAACGTTTTAATTGTGGGGAAAACATTTGGGGGTTTAATTACTACAACTCACCTTGTTGAAAATTATCCTGGAATCGCCTCAACAAGCGGTCAAGGGTTAATGGATATGTTTAAAGAACACATGAATTCCTTGAACATTCCTTACATATCAGACGAGATAAGAAGCATAGAAAAAGCGGATGATCACTTTATTTTACATTCATTTTTTCAAAAATTTAAAGCTTATACGGTTTGCATAGCTACGGGATCAGAAAGGAAGAAGTTAGGAATCCCTGGCGAAGAAGAGTTTGCTGGAAGGGGCGTTTCTTATTGTGCTACGTGCGATGGCCCGTTTTACAAAGATAAAGTCGTAATTGTGGTTGGAGGAAGTGATTCTGCCGCTAAGGAAGCGTTGTTTTTATCGCAGAATGTTAAAAAGGTTTATATCGTTTATCGAGGAGAAGAAATCCGAGCGGAACCGATAAATAAAAAACGAGTTTATGAAAACGATAAAATTGAAATTATATACAATACTAACATCGTAGAAATTAAAGGAGATACTTCTGTTAAGTCAGTTATTTTCGACAACGGAAAGGAATTTGATATAAATGGCGTATTTATCGAAGTAGGTTCTATTCCTAATTCAGATTTAGCCAAACGCATAAGCGTTAAAATAAATGAGAAAGACGAAATAATGATCAATAGAAAATCTGAGACTAATATATCCGGTATTTTTGCTGCTGGAGATGTTGCAGACGCCCCGTTTAAACAAGCAATAACAGGGGTAGCGGAAGGGGTTATAGCGGCCTTTTCAGCTTTCGATTATGTAAAAGAAATGGATATCGAATATTAATTTAAGATTTTCTTTCTAATTTTAATTTTATTATATCAATCAAATCAAAAAGGCTAATAAATTTAAAATAAAGAAATTTAATGTTAATTAAAAAGCAAATTATTGGTAAAAAAATATGGAAAATACAAATCCAGCTGAAAAGGCCAATATTGTTAGGATAGACCAAGTTTTTGCCGTTGGAGGGACTTATGAAGATCCGAGTGAATTCACTCGTAAGGTAAATAGAAATCTATCGATTTTGCACCAGAGCGATAAAAACTGTAAAGTAAAAGATATTAAATTTAGTGCTTTTTCTGATCCCCGATATTCTGGAGCGGGTCCTATTTTGCTTGCATTCATTATAGCGGAAGTTGATGTAGACATTACTCCAGAGCCTGACGAAAAAAGCAAAAAACGAAAGAAAAAGAAAAAGAAAAAGAGCAAATGATATTTTTTTATAAGTTAAATTATCACGATGAACGACTCACAAGATCATACTAAAATTGTTAGCTATAAGTTCCATCATATTGATATTAATAAATGTAAGATTTGTAAAGACTTTTCTTGTGAGGAGGCATGTTTTAGAGGAATTTATGAAGTTGTTAACAAAAAATCTGAGCCTCAAAGTATCGTTATTGAAGATCGAGAAGATAACTGCATTAAATGCCATATTTGCACAACTGCATGTAAATTAAGGGCGATAACGATTGATTAACTAGTCATAAATTTAGTTACTCTTTTTTGGGGGAATTTTGTTTTTTAAATTGGCATTTCAAGTTATAACTTCTGAATTTTTCGCACAATTTATAAAATATAAGTATATTTTTAATTTGAAAAATTATTATTAAATATATTATAATATAAGAATAAAAAATGTTTATAGTGAAAAGACATGATATCAGAAAAATTAAAGCTTGATGGCATCGATCGTCAAATCATAACGTTAGTACAAGAAGATCCAAACCTTACACACACTCAAATTGCTGAAAGAATAAATCGGTCTCAACCAACTGTTGGGATGAGGATAAAAAAGCTCGAGAAAGAAGGAATTCTTCAATTTCAGCCGGGAATTAATTTCAAAAAGGTTGATTTATTCTTAGCAACCGTAGAATTGAATACTAAGCGCCCAAATGTAATACTTGATATGGCAAAGTTCTGTCCTTTCATGCTGAACGCCTTTAGACTAAGCGGAAGCCATAACATTATGATTTTACTTGCGAGTTCTAAACTAGATAAATTAGATAATATTGTAAATTACCATTTTAGAAGTAATCCCGATGTCCAATCAGTCTCGATGGAATTAGTTACTGATATAGCTAAAGATTTTATATTACCGATCGATTTTGACAGCGAAGAACATTCTCCAACGCTGGAAGAAGGGTGCGGTGATAAATGCAAATATAAAATCGCACAATTTAAAGGATTAGTAGATAAAGTAGAGTAAAAATTCGTTTTGAATTACTAATTAATTTTCTTCTTTCTCTTCTACTTTTGTAAATTTATATTTTGGAAGGTTTACATTCAAAACACAATCGGGGCCACAAATATTTGAATAGTAATCAAACTTTTCTATTTGAAAATCAATTGGGATTACAAAATCATGTACAGAATCTATTAATATATTGGTTTTTACATTAATAACATTTGGATCTTTTCTAAAACATAGATCAACTAACTTTTCGATGGTTTGGAGATCGGAAGCAGCAACAAAGCACAATAAATTAAATTCACCCGAAATTTTGAAGGCGTGATTCACAAAAGGACAGTTTTCAATTTTATGTACAATAGTTTCCACATCTTTAGTTGAGACAAAAACAATAGCAACCTTGATATCTACTTTCTTAATGTTGAAGCCCACTTGTTTTTTAAGTAACCCTTTTCGCTCTAACTTAATAATTCGTGCCCCTACTGCGGGTTGCGATTTTTCTATTTCTTGAGCAATTTTAGAATGGGTAATATCTGGATTCTTTTCGATCATTTCGATAATCTTGTAATCGTCGTCGTCAATACCTAATATTTCTTTAAAAGTTTTTTTTATCATAGTCTTATTCCTAGAGAGGCTATTTTAATTTAAATTTTGTTTCTATGAAATTAAAATTTATTTAAATTTTAGCTTAAATAATATGAATAGTTATGATCAAGTTATTTTATTTTATAAATCATTTTCCTTAGAATATAATTTTGGGAAGTTATCGCTTTTTTAAATTATTATAATAAACTTGTGAATATATTTATAAAAAAAATAACTACAGTGAATCCTGCAAAACCAATTAAAAAGTATAAAGGCTTTCCTTTTTCTTTTTCAGGAATAACTTCTCGTACAATAGTATATAAGATTACGCCCGACACAAACGAATATAAGATATAAAACAACTCTGTATATTCAAAAAGTATTAAATCTAAACCTATTCCAATTGAAATGCCTATTAAATTTGCAAAAGCTAGGATACATTTTCTTGTAATCTTCTCTTCAATATTAAAAGTTTCATAAATTTCCAAATCAGTAAATATGAGATGACTTTCCGATCTATTGGTAATAATTGCTCTAAACCAAGCAAATAGGAAAAATAATATCCCCGTAATTAAATCAATAGCTAATAGACCAACTACAATTATCCCTACGAGGAAATGATAAGTGAAGTTGGTAAAAAATCGAAGTTTGGCTAATTCTTCGTTCATACGATTCTGAATCTTTGATTTATAACGATTGATCTCGGTTTTGAATTCTTGTTCCTGTTCATTTAGGGCAGATATAGTTTGAGCTATGTCTTTCAGAGCTATAGAATCTAGATCTTCGTGTTCTAATTCTCTTGTTAATATTTTTTCGATATTTCTTTCCACTTCTTCCAAAGTCTTTTCTTTTACGATTAATTTTCTCATTCTTTTTTGTGATTTAGATTCCACTTTTTGTAAAATTAATTTTTCAGAAACATGAACGAATACAAAACCAATTACGACAAAGAGATATTCAAAAATTTTGAGCCCTAAAGGAAAATGAGGAATATTTTCGGCGATTTCGGGAAGAAGGACTAGGAAAAAGTAAGCAATAGAGATTCCCGCAATTAAGGAGATATCAAGTTTAGGATGTTTTCGTTGGTAAAAATCTACTATGAAAAAAAGAACGCCAAATATTATCGAAATTACTGCTATAAATGCAAAACTAATTGTCATTACATATTTTAATATAGTTACAATTTTTAAAGTTTTTAGAATTAAATTATAAAATTATTTATTTCTTGCGAATTTTGTTTATTAAATTAATTAAAGAAATCTATATTTCCATGGTGATTATCAATTCAATTCTTTATTATTACTTCGAAAGAAGATAAAGCTTCCATGAATATGCGAGATAAGTTTTTAAATTCTAAAACATACTCGTTTAAAGAAACTACTACTAAATGGCACGAGAATCCAGTTTTTAAATTAGAAGATGTTGCTTTTGAAAACGAAAAGGAGCAATTCCTTAAAAATAACCAAATCTATTTAGGTTTGACAGATAAACCATTGATTTTCTTAGAAAATTTGAATTTTATTGATACTAATCTTAAACCAGATATATTAATTTTTGCAAGCAGACATACCTCAAAAACAGCACGCCCGGCACTCTTAGTTCATACTACTGGTAATTGGAGTAATAACGTGGATTTTGGAGGCAAACCTCGTGATTTATCCAAAACAAGTGCTTTAATTCATAAAGCTGGTTTTGTTTCTTTAAAAGACCAGATCACCCTTCTTAATAATTCAAGTTTTTCTTTGGATATTGAGGTAACTCACCACGGTCCAACCATTTTAGACATTCCATTAGTTTTTATAGAACTGGGAAGTAGCAAACAGGAATGGATAATTGATGAAGCTGGTGAGCTCGTAGCGAACGCTATAATTAATTCTATATTTAAATATCTTAGTTTTAAAGAAGATAAAAAACAGCAAGTAGGTCTTGGGTTTGGTGGGACTCATTACGCTCCAAATTTTAATAGGTTAGTTACTAACAACGATGTAGCAATGTCATTTATTTGTCCAAAATACTATATTCAAGAATTAGACGAAAAATTAATCGAATTGATGATTAATAACACATTAGAAAAAGTTGATTATTTCAT